>JBHIDJ010000038.1:0-24962 GCA_046760105.1 Acidiferrobacterales bacterium
CTGGACTATATCTTCGCCATCACAGGCGGGGCACGTATAGTCTCTACGGAACCCGACGCCGATCCGCACGCGCGACGAGTCGCCATGTGACCAGACTCGAGAGGCTCTACCTTCAGGACCAACAACTCCTGAACCTTCGCCCTCCCGGGCCACCCTAATCAAAGGGCTAACCATCGGTTTCCTCGGTATTCCCATCGCCGTGACGCGTTAAGGGTCTACCGATATAGTGCCCTGCACTCTGGAGGTTCTGTTTTCCCCCAAAGGCTCCTGGTGTTGCGGTAACACCGCAAGCTCAAAGGCCGTTGCTCTATCCGATTGAGCTACGGGCGCATGTAGAAACCAGAGACAGAAACCACACACTAGAATACCACTTCGGTCTCCAGTCTCTAGCTCCCATATCGTGTTGGTCGGGGTAGAGGGATTTGAACCCCCGACACCCTGCTCCCAAAGCAGGTGCGCTACCAGGCTGCGCCATACCCCGAGTTCCGTTGCAAGCGCTCGCAAACCTTTGAAATATAAGCGTGAACAACGGGTTCGTCAATCACATCCGTGTCGCACTGAAATGCGCAAGCAGTCGCGATAAACAACAATAATCGGAGCATCGCGTCGAGCACTTGTATGCGTGTACGGTTCGCGTCAACGATTTTCAACAGCGGATCGTTGACGTGTGTGGTAAGCTCTAGCGCACCTACCGATGATTCCGCTGCACGACGATAATCCGACCGAACGTACACCGTACCTCACGATAGCGTTCATTGTCGCTTGCTCCCTCGTTTTCCTGTGGCAGTTCGCACAGGGACCGCAAGGACAACAGTTCATCGCTTATGGCCTCGGCGTCGTGCCTGTGGTGCTGTTCGGCTACGCCCAATTACCGCCTGAGCTATATCTCGTTCCCGCGCCGGTTACGATACTGACATCGATGTTTCTGCACGGCGGCTGGATGCATCTGATCGGCAACATGCTATATCTCTGGATATTCGGCAACAATGTCGAAGACAGCATGGGCCACGTGCGTTTTGTCGTGTTCTACGTGGTATGTGGTGTCGTCGCTGTGTTGGCGCATGCCCTGCCCAACCCACAATCGGACATTCCCATGATTGGCGCTAGTGGCGCCATCTCCGGCATACTCGGCGCTTATCTGTTACTGCATCCACATGCCCGCGTACTGGTAGCGATCCCGCTTGGCTTTTTCTTACACACCGTGCGTCTGCCAGCCATGTGGGTGTTGGGATTCTGGTTTGTCTTACAATTGGTTAGTTCTTTGTTTGCGCCCCCGAACAGCCCCGGGGTGGCGTTCCTGGCTCACATCGGTGGTTTCGTGGCAGGTCTTGCTCTCATCCCGTTTTTCAAATATAGAAAGGTGCCGTTGTTGTCGCGGCCGCGACAGGCGCGTCGATAGGGTAAGTGGATACCGGATAGATGCAGCAATATCTCGACCTCATGCGTTTCATCATGGAGCATGGTGCCCATAAGGAGGACCGTACCGGTACCGGTACCAAAAGCATCTTCGGTTATCAAATGCGCTTCGATCTCGCGGAGAGCTTCCCGGCACTGACGACAAAAAAATTACACATGAAGTCCATTATCTATGAACTCCTGTGGTTTCTGCGCGGAGACACCAATGTGCGCTCCCTGCAGGAGCACGGCGTCAGGATTTGGGATGAGTGGGCAGATGAGGACGGAGAGCTAGGACCGGTTTACGGCGCGCAGTGGCGCTCGTGGCCAACCCCCGACGGGCGTCAGATCGATCAGATCAGTCGCGTAATAAAGGAAATCAAAACAAATCCCGATTCACGTCGGTTACTCGTTAGCGCCTGGAATGTTGCCGAACTCGAGCGTATGGCGTTACCTCCTTGCCACGCTTTTTTTCAGTTTTACGTTGCCAACGGGCGCCTTTCATGTCAGCTCTATCAACGCAGCGCCGATATCTTTCTCGGGTTGCCCTTTAATATCGCGTCGTACTCGCTGCTGACCCTTATGGTGGCACAGGCGACCGGCTTGAAACCGGGCGAATTCATCCATACCCTCGGCGACGCGCATCTTTACTTGAACCACCTCGAGCAGGCCCGTACCCAGCTCACGCGCACGCCAAGGGCATTACCACGACTGGTGCTCAATTCGCAGAAGGCGTCGATCTTCGATTTCGACTACGACGACTTCACGTTGTTGGACTACGATCCCCACCCCTTGCTCAAGGCGCCCGTGGCTGTTTGAAGCAGCCTTGAAGCCCACGATATCCTTGGTTGCGGCGATAGCGGAGAACGGCGTGATTGGCGCCGATAACGCCCTACCTTGGCGTCTACCGGCCGATCTCAAGCGCTTTCGCAAGCTCACCTCGGGCCATGCCGTGCTAATGGGTCGCAAGACCTGGGAATCACTCGGTAAGCCGCTGGCAGACCGCACTAACCTCATTCTCAGCGCTAACCCTGACTATGCTGCACCGGAGGGCATGGTCGTGTCCTCGATCGATGGCGCGCTGGCGGCTGCCCAAGACGCGGTTGAGATCTTCGTGATCGGCGGCGCTAGCGTATACGAGCAGATGTTGCCGCTAGCTGACCGTTTCTACCTTACACTCGTTCATACCCGGGTAGCGGGGGACACGTGGTTTCCCCAGTTTGACCGCGATGAGTGGCAGGAGCTAGAAAGACAAATACACGACGCCGATGAAAGCCACGCCTATGCCTTCAGCTTTATCACACTAGAGCGAAAATGCGAGTGAAAAGTTTCAAGTAGCAAGGGAAAACGAGTTATGGGGTAGGAGTCCTTGAGCGGCGCTGTTCCGTACTTGTAACTTGCTACTTGTTACTTGCTACTGTCAGGCAATCTGAGCGGCGAGCTCGGCTGCTTGCTTCTTCTGATCGTCATTGCCCTCAGCCATGACCTCATCGAGGATACTACGAGCCCCTTCCGCGTCCCCCATATCGACATAGGCCTTGGCTAGATCGAGCTTGGTAGCCGTCTCGTCCCACTGTTGCTGGCTTTCATCAGTGGGCGTTTCGGAATCTGCCGGCGTCTCGGCGAGCGCTTCCGCGGCGGCGTCGGCAGCAGCCATCTCGAGATCAGCACTCATGTCGAGACCGCTTGCGGCGTCTAGATCCCATTCGGCACCTTCGTCTGTCGTGGCAACCGGCTCGTCCGTGACAGCGGCTAGATCGGATTTTGCTTGACCTTGGCTGATATCGAAATCGACAACGTTGTCGGCAGGCTGCTCGCCTAACCCAACTGGTTCAAGAGCCGACCCTTCGGCCAAGTCAGCCGGTTGCAAGTCCTGCCCCTCTAGTTCCGCCGTGTCGCCCAGATGGGGACCTTTAGCGGCTTCCTCAGCGACGCTATCCATGTCGAGATCGAACTCGAGCTTGGCGTCAGCCGGAGCCTCCTCGCTCTCGGCGGCGATATCAAGCTCCAGACCTTCATCCGCCATAACCTCACTCGGCGTTTCAAACCCGCCGGGCTCGAAATCCAACCCCTCCGGTGCCGCCGGCTCAACCGGCTCTGGTTCGGCCGGTAGAGGCCCCAGTGCCGGCGTGGGCGGCATGGCGGGTTGTTGTGCAGACACCATGGCGCCCTCGAACATTGGGTTCTCAGGATTGAGCCTCTTACCCATCTCGGCGACCCGATTCCACAGCTCGCCGCCGCGGCCCTCAAGCGCGGCGTAAAGCTCCTCTGCTAGCGTCTCGAATGTGCCGACGTCGTTACGATTGTGGTAGATCTCAAGTAGCTTCACCTTCAACTCATGGCGTCCCGGATCCTTGGTGACAGCTTCCTTGAGTATCTCCTCAGCCTGCTCGTCGCGACCATAGGCTAGGTAGACCTCAGTCTCTGCTAACGGGTCCACCTCATCGGTCGAAATATTGCCCATGCCGCCCTGGCTGAAGTCACTCAAGAACGATGTGCTGCTGGCCGATGAGGTCGTCACCTCGCCACCACTGTCGGTAGTCGTCGCCGTAGGTTCCTCGGTCGTCGCACCGGTGTCTGTGAGTATGCTCTCCTCGAACTCGGCCTCTGCCTGTCGTCGCCGGCGGAAATAGACCAGAAGAAGCAATCCACCGGACAGGACAACAAGGCCCGCCACCGCTTGCATCAAGTATTCGTCGGTCAGTTCCTGGATGGTGGCCAGCATGCCCTTTTCCTCCGCAGGGGGAGGCGGCTTAATGCGTTTTTTCTTGGGCTTCGTCTTCGCTTTGTCCGTCGTCGGGGCAACCATGGGCTCGGTTTTCGGCTTGGGCGGCGTCGCCGGCGCGGGCTGTTCAGCCGTCTTCGCGGTTTCAGCCATAGCCACCTGTTGCTTGGCAGGCGGCGACTCCGACATGCCCGTGCCCGTCTCGGGTTGTGGTTGTGTTGGGGCTGTTACCGGTTTCTGTGTCTTTGCCAGCGCCTCGTTCTCGAGTTCGATGAGGCGTTTCTGCTTCTCGAGTTGTGACCCTACCGTGCCTACGCGCTCGCCCAGCTCCTCTTGCTGCATCTGGGCAGAGTCGAGCGATTCCTCCAGCGTCGTCGCCCGTTCGGCGAGTGCCAAGCGTTCCGACTGTTCGGATTCGCCTTCGGTGAGTTCACCTTTCTGGCTGCGACCCTCGCGTTCGATTGCCGCACGCACAATCTTCAACAGGTCCCCAGAGGGCTTGGCCTTCGCAGCGAGTACGGCTGTACCAGCACCGTCCGTAGGCTGCTCTTGCTCACTGGCCGACTGTGTCTCCTGCATGACGGACTCTTCCTCCGCCGCCGGCATCTGGGCAACTTGTACCTCTTCTGGCTGCTGCTTCTCTGCCGCTTTCCCCTCGATCGGCGATCCCTCGGCCGGCTCCGTAGTTTGCGCACCCGTCGCCGGCTCCATGGCCTCCTCTACAGCCTCGGCCACTTCAATCGGCTTACTCGCACTCGCCAGTTTGACCTGGTATTCCTGCCACTCATCATACTGCGCAAGAAAAATCTTTCGCGCCTGACGGCCCGGCAGCGAATCGATCTCGACGCGCTCTGGCACACGCAGAATCTTGCCGGCATAAACATTGTTCACATTGTTGCGGAAGAACGCGTCGGGGTTCGCCTCGTATAGCGCCATGATGACTTGTTCCATGGTCAGACTGCTGTCGACACGTAGCTTCTCAGCGATCCCCCAAAGCGTGTCGCCGCGCTTAACCTCGTACTGCATCACGCTCGCCCAAGAAGACCCGATGCCGGTAGTGGTTGTGGGCTCAAATGTGCCAACCGTTGTCGGTTCCGTTGTCGGCTCCATCCCCTCCGGCTCCATCCCCTCCGGCGGCAGCGCCTCCACCATAGTGCCCGACTCAGTGTCTGCCGCGGCCGTCATCACGCCCGCCTCCTCGGTGATAACCGGCCATCCCGTTTCCGGCGATATCGACACCGTTGACTCTCTCAGTTCTGGTGGTCCCAGGAGAGCCGATTCGGTGCTCGCCATTTCAACCGGTGCCAACTCTGGCACTGGCGTGGGCTCAGGCTCGACGGACACACTCAAGGGCTCAGGCTCGACCGGTGAAGCTAGGGGTTCAGGTTGGGCAGTGGCAACGACGGGTTGCGGCTCGGCGGCGGGTTGCGGCTCGGTGACAGCGGACTCCGGGCTAAGCGGTTCAACCGTCATCGTAGGCGCCGGCGAGGGGGTTGCCGCGGCCACCGGCGAGGACGGTGGTTCTGGTTCCACCCGCGGCGCAGCCGTTTGTGGTGCCTGTATACCAGCTGGTTTGCTCGCGACGAGATAGGGGGGATCAATCAGCGCGGTGAACTCTCGCACGAGGCGGCCACCGGCCCATTCCACTTTTAATAGGAAATGCAAAAAAGGTTCGCGGATCGGCTGCTCAGAGCTAAGCTGCAAGAACGAACGGCCGTCCAGGCGCTTGGCGAGGGTGAACTTGATGTCCGACAGAGAGGCGAGCCGTTCGACGCCGGCTGCCTCGAACTCCGGCCGTGAGGCCAGGGTTACATTCAGGCTCTTCAGTTCCTTCTTGCTGATCGAGGAGAAATCGATCTCCGCGTTCAAGGACTCGTTGAGCGCCGAATTGACCTTTAGGTTCCCAAGACCGAGCGCGTGGGTAATCGCGGGCACAGCCGTCACCAGCGCGCCCACAAAGACAAGCGCCACCCGTGACATCGCCCTGGTGGGTCGCTTCATGTTCATCGCCCCTGCTTTTATCGCCCCTGCTTTTATCCCGCCTCCGTAGATAAATTATAGCTTATAATACTGGCGCTTATGTAAATGTACTGTCAACAGCCCTTATAAACCCCAAATAACTATAGTTTATAAATAGTCTTTTACCAGATATTCTGCAATCTGGACGCTATTTAGGGCTGCCCCCTTGCGGACGTTATCGGCCACAATCCACATATCTAGACCCCTCGGGTGAGAGATGTCCTCGCGGATGCGGCCAACGAATACGCTATCGTCCCCGGCCGAGTCGGTAGTAGCGGTGGGGTAACCACCGGGCTTGCACTCGTCCAGGACCTTAACCCCCGGCGCCGCCGTCAACAGCTCACGCGCAGCCGCTGCCGTGATCTTTTCGCGTGTCTCGATGTGGACGGCTTCGGAATGGCCATAGAAAACGGGCACGCGGACGGTGGTTGGATTTACTTTGATGGTGTCATCACCCAGAATCTTCCGGGTTTCCCAAACCATCTTCATCTCTTCTTTGGTATAGCCGTTCTCCTGGAACTGATCAATGTAAGGCAAAACATTGAAAGCGATCTGCTTCGGGTACACTTTTGGCTCAATCGGTTTGCCGTTTAGTAACTGCGCGGTCTGACTGGCGAGCTCTTCGATCGCGGCCTTGCCGCTCCCGGAAACGGCCTGATAGGTGCACACGTTGATGCGGTCGATACCGACGGCGTCGTGGATCGGCTTGAGGGCTACGACCATCTGAATGGTGGAACAATTGGGGTTGGCGATAATACCCCGATTCTTGTACTGGCCAATGGCATGCGCGTTCACCTCCGGCACAACCAACGGAATGTCCTCGTCGTAGCGAAACCGCGAGGTATTGTCGATCACGATACAGTTGGAGGCGGCGGCCTTGGGCGCGTAGCGTTCTGAAACACTGGCACCGGCTGAGAACAGGCCGATTTGTGCCTGCAAAAAATCGAAATCCGCCGCATCCTGCACTGTCAGCGTACGCCTACCAAAGGCCGCCTCCTTGCCCGCCGATCGGCCCGATGCGAGCGCATACACGTGCCCCACCGGAAATCGGCGCTCCGCCAGAATCGATAGCATTGCTTCACCCACCGCGCCGGTCGCCCCGAGCACGGCCACATCAAAGTTTCTGGTCATCGGTACTTCTCATGGGATATGAACATCCGGTCTCTACTTAATAATACGAATAGAACGTATCACAAACAAAAAAGGGTTAGGTTTGTGACAGCGCCTCCACAACCGCATCACCCATCTCGCGGGTGCTGACCTGCTGACCGCTGCCTGCGAAGATGTCGGTGGTGCGCAATCCCGCATCAAGCACGTCGCACACCGCCTGCTCGGCGCGTGCCGCCAGTTCCGGCTCGTCCAGGGAGTACCGCAACAACATCGCCACCGACAAGATAGTGGCCAGCGGGTTCGCCACCCCCTGACCGGCGATATCCGGGGCCGATCCGTGGATCGGCTCATATAGTCCCTTGGATGCCTGATCGAGCGATGCTGAGGGCAACATGCCGATGGAGCCAGTCAACATGGCGGCGGCATCAGACAAGATATCGCCAAACATATTGCTCGTCACGAGGACGTCAAACTGCTTCGGCGCGCGCACCAGCTGCATGGCAGCGTTGTCAACGTACATATGCGTGAGCTCGACATCAGCATACTCCGCGCCGATTTGGCCCACCACTTCGCGCCACAAGACACTTGTCTCCAGTACGTTTGCCTTGTCCACCGAACAGACCCTGTTGTTGCGCTTGCGCGCGATTTGAAAGGCCGAATGGGCGATGCGCTTAATCTCGGGCTCTGAATAGGTCAGCGTGTTATAGCCCTGCCGTTCACCACTATCCAGTGTGCGTATGCCGCGCGGTTCGGCGAAATAAATACCTCCGGTCAATTCGCGCACGATCATGATATCGAGGCCGGACACGACGTCGGGTTTCAAGGTCGATGCATCCGCCAGCTGCGAAAACAGGATTGCCGGTCGCAGATTGCAAAAGAGATCAAGCTCAAAGCGGAGGCGCAACAATGCCCCTTCGGGACGAAGTCCCGCGTTGAGACGGTCCCACTTAGGTCCACCGACAGCACCTAACAGCACACCATCGGCCTCGCGTGCGAGCGCGAGTGTGGAGTCCGGCAACGGCGTACCGTATTCGTCATAGGCAGCGCCGCCAATAGCTGCCTGCTCAAACGCTATGCTCAACCCGTGCTGGCGCCGCAGGCACTCCAATACCTTAACGGCTTCGGCCACAACTTCCGGCCCAATACCGTCGCCCGGCAATACTGCAATCTTTTTAGTCATAGATCGTGAGTGGTGAGTCGTAAGTCGTTAGTCGTAACTTCCTAAACACTGGCCCGTAAGTCGCGGGCACCACGACTCACGGTTCACGCTTTACGACTCACGAAAACAGCCACGGCGCCTCGGCTCGCCGGCGCTCTTCGTACGTCCGGATCCCATTCTCATGCTGCAGAGTCAGGCCGATCTCATCAAGTCCGTTTAACAAACAATGCTTGCGGAAATCGTCCACCCCAAATGCAAACCCTTCTCCCGTGGGGGTGGTCACCGTCTGCGCACCGAGATCCACATCCAGCCTGTAGCCGGGCGTGGCCTCGACATCTTCGAATAGGCGGTCAATAGCTTCTGCATCCAACATCGCCGGCAAAATACCGTTCTTGAAACAGTTGTTATAAAAGATGTCGGCAAAACTGGGAGCGATAACTACACGAAAGCCGTAATCTTGCAGGGCCCAGACCGCGTGTTCGCGCGAGGAGCCACAGCCGAAGTTCTCGCGTACCAGCAAGATCTGTGCACCCTGATAGCGAGGGTCGTTCAACACAAAATCCGGATTTAATGGCCGTGCGGTATTGTCTTTGTTCGGCTCGCCTTGATCGAGATAACGCCAAGCGTCGAACAGGTTGGGACCGAATCCAGTGCGGTGAATAGACTTAAGAAACTGTTTGGGAATGATGGAATCGGTGTCCACGTTAGCCCGATTAAGCGGCGTTACAAGGCCGGTAAGTTTTTCGAATTTTTCCATTGTCAATCCTGATTCGAGTTTGAAGTGGCAAGTCACAAGTAAAAGAAACTCTTAGAACTAGCCAGGAGTTGCTCGCTATTCCTTACTTGTTCCTTCCCACTGTCTTACATCTACAAAATGGCCCGCAATTGCGGCGGCAGCGGCCATGGCCGGACTCACCAAGTGGGTACGGCCGCCTGCGCCTTGGCGACCTTCGAAATTACGATTTGACGTTGAGGCGCAGCGCTCGCCGTGCTCCAGGCGGTCCGCGTTCATGGCAAGACACATGGAACAACCCGCCTCGCGCCACTCGAAGCCGGCATTCTTGAAAACCGTGTCCAGCCCCTCAGCCTCGGCCTGCTGTTTTATTAAACCCGAACCTGGTACCACCAAAGCCAACTTAAGGCTTGACGCTACCTTGCGACCACGGACGACCCCGGCCGCAGCGCGTAGATCTTCGATCCGTCCATTCGTACACGATCCGATGAATACCTTATCGAGCGGGATGTCACCAATAGCGGTGCCCGGCTGTAGACCCATGTACGCCAATGCGCGCTCCATCCACCCCCGCTTGACCGGGTTTGCCTCATTTTCAGGATCTGGAACACGGCCGCCGACGGGTACAACCATTTCCGGCGAAGTACCCCAGGTCACTTGCGGCTTGATGGCGGCCGCGTTCATATGAACGGTCCGGTCGAAGACGGCATCGTCGTCACTCCTTAGATCCTGCCAGGCCGCTACCGCCTGCTCCCAGAGTTTGCCTTTAGGCGCGAACGGACGCCCACGCACATATTCGATGGTCTTGTCATCCACCGCGATCAGACCGGCCCGGGCACCCCCCTCGATAGACATATTGCAGACCGTCATGCGTCCCTCCATGGATAGTTCACGGATCGCGTCGCCACCGAACTCGAAGGTATGACCGGTGCCGCCGGCGGTGCCGATTTCACCGATTATGGTCAACACAATGTCCTTGGCCGTAATTCCGGTGCCTACCTCGCCGTCCACACTTACTAACATGTTGCCCGACTTCTTCTGGATCAGACATTGGGTTGCCAATACATGCTCAACCTCGGAGGTCCCAATACCAAAGGCCAGGGCCCCTAAGGCCCCATGGGTCGATGTATGCGAATCGCCGCACACCACCGTCATGCCCGGCAGCGTTGCCCCCTGTTCCGGGCCGATAACATGCACGATTCCCTGCCGGATATCATTCATGTCGAACTCAGTGATGCCAAACTGGGCGCAATTGGCGTCCAGGGCTTCCACCTGCACACGTGATACGGGGTCGCTGATACCGTGTGCCCGGTCGGTTGTTGGAACATTATGGTCAGCCACCGCTAAGGCCGTGTCCGTTCGCCAGGGTTCGCGCCCCGCCAAGCGCAGTCCCTCGAACGCCTGCGCCGAGGTCACCTCGTGCACCAGGTGGCGGTCGATATACAGCAGCGTCGTGCCGTCGGGCTCGCTACGGACCATGTGTGCATCCCAGATTTTGTCGTACAGGGTTTTGCCAGCCATTGGGTTACCGCCCGCTCAGGGTTAATGTTGCTAACACACCGATCAGTTTCGTCCAAGGAGATTAGTAATCAGGAATCGTCCAATTCCTGGAGCGCTGAGCAGATTAGCTTACCCGGCGCATGATTCGCAAGGATAATACGCTATGTGGGCTGGTGGCGGCACGTGCCCGTGATGGACTCGAAGGCGGTTATTGACCCGTAACCAGACAGGTCCGCATGCAGACCGCTTGGTTATCCCTGACCCTACAGGTGCCTAGCGCTTGTGGCCGTCTACTACAATTGACGGCCGACCAAAAGTAGTTCACATTGGCTATATGGTGACCGGGCGCCCACCTGGAATTACCCAGCGCGCAAGCCTAGGTCTGGTCATGAATAAAAGCGGTCAGCAAACAGTTGGCATGAATTTTCGAGAACTGCTTACGCAGCTCCAAGATCGTATTGGCTACCATCAACTCCCGGTCAATCCGGCCGCCACAGGGCCGAAGGATCTGTTCGAGTGCTGTGCACTGCACCACGAGTTGATGACCGAACTGGTACAGGCGATCTACAAACAAAACGGTTGTCGGAAGTTAACCGATCCTGTTAATCGCCGGGACACCTTCACGGCGCTTGCACCTATTCGACTCAACGTACTGCGCTCATCGAAGACAGATATCGATGTGTTTCAGCTGATGGAGAGCCTGTGCACCGCGATTGATCAGGCTTTTGACCACGATCATGGGGAATTAGATGGGGCCCGACCAAAAAGTTTGCCGGACGAAACGCAAAAGGCCGCCGTCATTCCATTGGCCAATTTTCGCTACCGGCGCTTCAAACCTTCGGCCTGATTAGCCAGTAGGTGACAAGAACGGCCGCCGCCGCCGTGATCGCGGCCACCCCAAAAGTACCCGTCGCTCCCAGTCTTTCCCAAGTCACCCCGCTGTAGACACTCCCCAGTGCGCCGCCGAGCCCGAAGCTCGCACTGCTGTACATGGCTTGTCCACGAACCTGGTGTCTCCCGGTAAAGAAGCTTTGTACCATCTGGATCGCGGCCGCGTGATAGGCGCCAAACGTGACCGCGTGCAGCGCCTGCGCAAATATCAGAATCCCGAGGTTTTCCGGGAACAGGCCGATAAGTAGCCAGCGTCCGGCGGCGACACCGAAGCTCACCAATAATATCCGGCGCAAGTCCAACCACGCGTTTACACGATGCATCATCAGAAAGATGCCGATCTCGCAAATCACACCAAACGCCCAAAGCGCACCGATTAGGGTTTTTGAGTACCCGAAGGTATCCAGATAGATCGAATAGAACGTGTAATAGGGGCCGTGGCTTGCCTGCATCAGAAAACAGGCCAGCATGAATCCCCACACTTCAGTTCGAGCAAAAACTCGGTAAAACGGCTGTTGGGACATGCGTGGCGCCTGCATCTGCGACTCTGGGATAATCAGTGTGAACAACCAGATTCCGATCATCAGCACGAGCAGGCTTGGCAGCAACCACCAGATATGCACCTGGTCAAACAATTGTCCCAGGCCCATTACGGTGACGATAAAGCCGATGGATCCCCACAGACGGATGTGCGCATACGCGCCTGCTTGCTCGCGTAGATGGTTCAACGTAGCCGCTTCGAGCTGTGGCAGACTGGCGTCCCAGAAGAACGCAAATAACAGCATGATCGCGGCGAGCCACCAGAAGTCCTGCCCGAGAAAGACGCCGCTAAACGCCAATACGGCGAACAAGGCAGTAAGCCGAACGACCTCCATGTACCTGCCTCGATGATCCGCTACCCAGCCCCAAATGTTTGGTGCGACAATGCGCGACAGCTGCAGGATGGCCATCAGCTGACCGATCTGTAACGGGGTCAAGTGGATGGACTTAAGGTATAGGCCCCAGTAGGGGATCAGTGCGCCTACGACGGCAAAGTAGAAGAAGTAGAAGCCTGAGAGACGCCAGTAGGGCATAACACCAACTTGCAAGCTACAAGTGGCAAGTTGCAAGCTTTCTTATCTTGCTAACTGGCACTTGCTACTTGTCTTTGGAAGCAGGAATAACCGGCGTGCTGGACGTTACGTCGATGTTTTGCGCTCGATGGCGCAATACATGGTCCATCAAGACGATCGCCAACATCGCCTCGGCGATGGGCGTGGCACGAACGCCGACGCAGGGATCGTGGCGTCCCGTGGTAACGATCTCTACAGCTTCTCCGCGCACGTTTACGGTGCGTCCCGGCACGCGGATGCTCGAGGTCGGCTTCAGGGCAATACTCACGAGGATATCCTGGCCGGTGGAAATCCCGCCCAGAATTCCCCCAGCATTATTGCTTAAGAAGCCCTCTGGCGTGATCTCGTCGCGATGCTCACTGCCTTTCTGCTCAACGGACGCGAAACCTGCACCGAGCTCAACGCCCCTAACCGCATTGATACTCATCAAGGCGCGAGCGATATCTGCGTCCAGCTTTTCGAACACCGGTTCACCCAAGCCGAGTGGGACGCTACTTGCGACAACGTTGATGCGCGCACCAATGGAGTCGCCCTCCTTGCGTAGCGCTTCTATATACGCTTCCATTTGCGGAACCTTGTCGGAGTCCGGGCAGAAAAAAGCATTTTTCTCTACTTCATCCCAGTCGAAGCGCTCCGACTTGATGGGACCAAGCTGCGCGAGGTAGCCGCGAATCTTGGTGCCATAGTGTTGGTACAGATATTTCTTGGCAATGGCGCCGGCCGCCACGCGTATCGTGGTCTCACGGGCGGAGGAGCGTCCGCCTCCACGATAATCACGCAGGCCGTACTTCTGCTGGTAGGTATAATCCGCGTGCCCTGGGCGGAAGCGCTTCATAATCTTGGAATAATCACGCGGACGTGCGTCCGTGTTGTAAATCAACAAGCCGATCGGCGTGCCGGTGGTGTGACCTTCAAATACGCCGGAAAGGATTTCCACCTTATCGTCTTCCCGGCGTTGAGTCGTATAGCGGGTTTTTCCTGGTTTACGTCGGTCGAGATCACGCTGAATATCGACCTCAGATAGCTCGAGTCCAGGCGGACAGCCGTCCACGATGCCGCCCAGCGCCTTGCCGTGACTCTCACCAAAGGTGGTTATTGTGAAAGCCCTACCTAGCGTATTTCCTGACATAATCCGCCGTTAACGAAGACGACCCCAGTGCGGTCATTAGCACTATTGGAAAAATTGTTGCGGCCGCTGGCAGCAACAATCCCTCGTGATCGGTTATCATAACGTGCAACGCGCCGCGCCAGAACCTCAGACATCGCGCGCATCCGCCGTTTCTGACGAGCAGCCGATCGCGGCGGACCCGTTGTCCAGGCGCTTGGCGACGAAACTTGGCTTATACTTAGAAAAACCGTAAAGCGGTGGTTAGGGTCCTTGCACACGGTCTGTGCGCGCTTTTCCGAACTCGAAGCTGAATCCGGGACCGTCTGATAACCATCGAGTTTACCCTCAGCAGGGCCTGAATTGACAGGCGAAACAGGAGGATAACAAGGAAGCCTGTGATGACACTCGTTTCCGTCTTATTTTCCGCTGGCTGGCGAGTCCGCTTAGTATCGGTCGCCGCCACAGTGGCCTTGTGGTTACTCTCGGTGTTACCAAACACAGAGTTGCAGCCCATGGCTGGCTTAGCGACTAGCGCACATGCTCGTGCCAGCGGCGGGCAGTCCTTAAGGTTCACCAAGGGGCTCTTATGGAAGATCGAGTCGCCAGGACGTAGCGCGAGCTACCTCTTTGGAACGATACACTCGGCCGACCCGCGCGTTACGAAGCTACCGCCGGTGGTGAGATCAGCCTTTGATCGGGCGTCGAGTTTTACCATGGAAATGCTCATTAACGGCACTGGTATCGCGTCCATGGCAGAGGCGATGTTCTTCGAGCAGGGTCAGACCCTACGTGCGGTGCTCGGCAACGAGCTTTATAGCTTGGCCGAGCAGGCTATGGCTGATCACGGGCTCCCTACAATCGGCCTAAACAAGAAGAAACCGTGGGTCGTGATCATGTTGCTTAACACCCCGAAAGCTGAAGCCGGGCTTGCGCTCGATATGCTGTTACAGCTTGAGGCCACGCTACAGGCCAAACCGACTTACGGCCTGGAGACTATGGAAGAACAAATCGCCGTGTTTAATGGTATGTCGCTTGACGATCAGGTGGCGCTACTCAAAGACACGGTGCGTGTACGCGAGATAATAGCGCGGCAGTTTGAGAGTTTGATACGGACCTACCGCGCTCGTGATCTGGTCGGACTAATGACGCTAGTGAATGGACATGAGCGCTTTAGGACGCCGGCATATCAAACCATGCTCGACCGGCTGCTCACACGCCGCAACGAGATTATGTTGGAACGAATGCGGCCTCGACTGGTTGAGGGAAACGCCTTCATCGCTGTCGGCGCCGCGCACCTGCCCGGTGAAAGCGGCTTGTTGCAGCTCTTACAGCAAGCAGGTTACCAGATTAGCGTTGTTTATTGATAACAGTAGCAAGTGTGAAGTGGCAAGCAGCAAGGACCGACACCAAAGCGCTGCGGCGTCAGCTAACATGAGTGCCCAAGGGTTTTTCTTGCTACTTGATACTTGCTACTTGCAACTCCTACCCGATATTCACTAGCCCAGAGGAAGTTACCGATTCGACAAAAAAATAAGAAGGCCAAAACACCAAAACGTCAGAAGGGCACATACGCCTGGGTCTCGTGGCCAAACGAGAAGCTGCTCAAGATGCGTATCTGTGATCTTGGTCTACGCATCGAGGGCAGCGAACTGCAAAAGCGAACCGCACGTCTTCACAAAGAACTTCGTGAGCGCGGGCTCATGTTCCGACCACACTTTTGGTTGTCGGATGAGTGGTTCTGCCCAGACGGCATCCCGGGCATTGCCATTCCGTTCTTTCTGGCGCATCCGCGACTAAGAGAGCTCGAGCAGCGCCACATGCTCGATGTTGAAGGCGGAACCGAGAACGATTGCATGAAATTACTACGCCACGAGACCGGTCACGCGATCGTCAATGCCTACCAAGTTCATCGCAAGCGCGGTTGGCGGCACCATTTTGGCAAAGCGAGTGTAAAATATCCCGATACGTACTTACCCCGTCCCTACAGCAAACGCTTTGTGATTCACCTTGAGCATTGGTATGCGCAAAGCCACCCGCATGAGGACTGGGCAGAAACCTTCGCCGTGTGGTTGGCGCCCAATTTTGACTGGCGTAAGCGGTATCAGGGATGGCGCGCGTTAAAGAAGCTCGAGTACGTAGACCAGTTAATGGGCGAGATAGGGTCACAGCGTCCGCGTATCACGACGCGAAGAACAGAACACCCAGCGCGGTTGATCCGTTTAACGTTGCGCGAATACTACCGGAAAAAGCAAGCGCGCTACGGGACCAACTCTCCAGAGTTTTACGACCGTGATCTGCGTCGGTTGTTTTCCGACAAAACAGAGCACAAAACCAATGAAAAGGCTTCCCGCTATATCCGTAGGGTACGGATGGAGGTCATGGATATTGTTTCGAGATGGACAGCGGAATACAACTACCGCATTAACGAGGTGCTCAACGATATGATACGCCGGTGCGACGAGCTCGATCTGCACGTCGCTCAAGACGACGAATCAATGAAGCTGCAAATTGTCACCTGTGTCACGACGCTCGTCATGCATCAGCTACACAGTGGCGGATTTCACGTCTCGATATGAGAAAACTCCGGATCATGATGCTGGTTCACAGCACCTTGGTACCGCCCGAGGATCTGGTGGACGAGGATGATCCACGAATGCAGGAATATGAGACGGAATACGATGTCAAGTCAGCACTTCTCAGCCTCGGACACGATGTAAAGGTCGTTGGCGTATATGACGATATCGCGCCGATCCGCCGTACGATCGACACGTGGAAACCGCACATAGCCTTCAACTTAATCGAAGATTTTGCCGGCCAGGGCGCATTCGACTACTATGTCGTGAGCTACCTCGAGATGATGAGTGTTCCATACACGGGCTGTAATCCACGCGGACTGCTGCTCGCTCGGGACAAGGCGCTTTCAAAAAAGCTTTTGACCTACCACCGTATCCATGTGCCTGATTTCGTGGTGTTTCCCAAGGACAAGAAATTGAAGGTGTCGCGTCGTTTACGCTACCCCATGATCGTGAAGTCCTTGCTGGAGGAGGGTTCGGTCGGGATTGCCCAGGCCTCCTATGTGGAAAACGAAGATCAACTGCGTGAGCGCGTGAACTTGATTCACGACAAGACGGAGGGTGACGCGATTGCCGAGCAGTATATCGACGGTCGTGAGCTTTATGTGACTGTCGTGGGCAATGAAAGACTGGACGTCTATCCGATTCGTGAGCTTGTGTTCAAAAAAGCCAACGCCAGCCTAGCACGAATGGCCACCTATAAGGTCAAGTGGGACTATGAATACCGCGAGCGCTGGGGCATCGATTATCAATTTGCGTGGAATCTGCCAGCTGGCCTTTCCGAGCGTATCCCCAAGCTATGCAAACGTATCTATCGAATACTAGAGCTGAGCGGGTACGCGCGGTTGGACCTGCGTCTCGATGGCAACGGGCAAGTCTACGTACTCGAGGCCAACCCCAATCCTGCCATCTCCCAATACGAGGAGTGTTCGCTGGCAGCAGAAAAGGCCGGGCTAAATTACCCAGCGTTTATACAGCGTATCGTCAACCTGGGACTCGCCGCCAAGCGTACAACGGTCTGAACCGCGCCCCCGGGCTCAGATACTGCTCAATAAAACAAGTATTTAGCGTTAAATTTCGGTAAACTCGCAACCGATCGAAACGATTTTACTTTAATAGTAGTTGAGGCCCTTCTGATGCAGACGCGCGGTGGCAAGCCGGCTGCGCGTGTTAGCCAAGAGAGTGATGAACCAGGCGCGTATCAACAGACTCACGGCGCTCCTAAAGCAACGTATCCTACTACTGGACGGTGCCATGGGCACCGTTATCCAGGGTTACAGCCTGGATGAACAGGACTACCGCGGGGAACGCTTTGCCGATCACGCCTGTGCGCTCAAGGGCAACAACGACCTGCTGTCTCTGATGCAACCGCACATCATAAGTGCCATTCACACCGCCTTCCTCGAGGCCGGCGCTGACATTGTGGAAACCAACACCTTCAATTCCACCGCCATCTCGCAGGCCGACTATGGGATGACCAACCTGGTATACGAGCTCAATGCCACCGGCGCGCGCATTGCCCGTGCGGCCGCCGACGCCATCGAGACGCAAACACCAGATAAGCCGCGCTTTGTCGCCGGTGTGCTCGGGCCCACAAACCGTACCGCCTCGATCTCACCGGATGTCAACAACCCGGATTTTCGCAATATCACGTTTGATGAGCTCGTCCGTGCTTATCGTGAGGCCGTGCGCGGACTGCTTGACGGCGGCGTCGATTTGCTTCTGGTGGAAACGGTGTTCGATACCCTCAATTGCAAGGCCGCCTTGTTTGCAATTGACGAGTATTGCGTCGACATGAGGATAAGCGTCCCTATCATGATCTCGGGCACTATTACCGATGCCAGCGGGCGTACGCTGACAGGCCAAACCACCGAGGCATTCTGGAATTCGGTGTCGCATGCGCGACCTCTCATCATGGGGCTCAACTGTGCCTTGGGTGCCAAGGAGCTGCGGCCTTATGTGAAGGAGCTGTCGCGGGTTGCGAATACTTATGTGAGTGTGCACCCGAATGCGGGGCTACCCAATGAGTTCGGCGGCTACGATGACACACCGGAATACATGGCGGAGGTCTTGCAAGAGTTTGCCGCAAGCGGCTTCCTAAACGTCGTCGGGGGCTGCTGTGGCACCACGCCGGCGCACATCAAGGCCATTGCCGAAGCGGTAAAAGATATACAACCGCGCAAGATTCCGCAGCTAGAGTCAAAGTGCCGGCTTGCGGGTTTGGAGCCGCTGAATATCGGCCCCGACAGCACGTTCGTTAACGTGGGCGAACGCACCAATGTTACCGGCTCTGCGCGCTTCGCCAAGCTACTCAAGGCGGAAGACTACGAAGGTGCACTAGAAGTCGCCCGCAGCCAGGTGGAAAACGGCGCACAGATGATTGATGTCAACATGGATGAGGGGCTGCTCGACTCGGAGCAGTTGATGGCGCAGTTTCTCAACCTCGTCGCCGCGGAACCAGACATCTGTCGAGTGCCGGTCATGATCGATTCCTCTAAATGGTCTGTGCTTGAGGCTGGACTCAAGTGTGTACAGGGCAAATCGGTCATCAACTCTATCAGCCTTAAAGAAGGCGAAGAAAAGTTTGTTGAACAGGCGCGCTTGGTTCACCGCTATGGCGCCGCGCTAATCGTCATGGCGTTTGACGAACAAGGACAGGCGGAAACCACTGAACGCAAAGTAGAAATCTGCCGACGTTGCTACCAAATTCTCACCGACAAGGTAGGGTTTCCGCCAGGGGATATTATCTTCGATCCTAACATCTTCGCCATCGCCACCGGCATCGATGAGCATAACGACTACGCCGTAACGTACATTGAAGCGACGCGGCGAATCAAAAACACCTTACCGCACATGAAGGTCAGCGGCGGCGTGAGCAATGTGTCGTTCTCGTTTCGCGGTAATAACCCGGTGCGCGAGGCGATCCATTCGGTGTTCCTGTATCACGCGATCAGTGCCGGTATGGACATGGGGATCGTCAATGCCGGGCAATTGGCAGTCTACGACGAGATCCCAGCGGAGCTACGCGAACGCGTGGAAGACGTGGTGCTCAACCGCCGCCAGGATGCGACCGACCGTCTGCTGGAGTTCGCCGAAGCTTTCAAAGGGCATGGCGCCAAGAGCAAAGCGGACGATCTAGCGTGGCGCCAGTGCCCGGTCGAAGAGCGCCTGAGTCACGCCCTCGTCAAGGGTATCGCTGATTACATAGAGCAAGACACAGAAGAGGCACGGCAAAAGTACGATCGCCCGTTGCAAGTGATCGAAGAACCGCTCATGGACGGTATGAATGTGGTAGGCGATCTCTTCGGGGCGGGCAAGATGTTTCTTCCGCAGGTAGTAAAGAGTGCACGTGTGATGAAAAAAGCGGTGGCCTATCTATTGCCGTTTCTCGAAGCAGAAAAGGGTGGAGCCGGCGCGCCGCGCTCACACGGCAAGATTGTACTGGCAACGGTAAAAGGTGATGTCCATGACATCGGCAAAAACATCGTCGACGTCGTGCTTCAATGCAATAACTTCGAGACGATCAATCTCGGTGTCATGGTACCCGCGGAAAAGATCCTGGACACAGCGCGCGAGGAAAACGCAGATATTATCGGACTCTCGGGTCTGATCACACCGTCTCTCGAGGAAATGGTCAATGTCGGCAACGAAATGGAGCGGCAAGGCTTTGATGTACCGCTATTAATAGGCGGTGCCACGACCTCACGCGTGCACACCGCTGTCAAGATCGCCCCGAGCTATCACGCGCCGACGATATGGGTCAAAGACGCGTCGCGGGCAGTGGGTGTCGTCTCGAAACTGATGAGCCGGGAGCTGCGTGCCGAACTCGTGCAAAAAATCCAGGACGAGTATGAAGAAGTACGCGCGCGCCACAAAGGCAAGAAAGCGAAGGTCCCGATGCTGACACTTGCCGAGGCCCGTGGCAACAAGACCCCGATCCATTGGAACACCTACACCCCGCCCGTACCTGCATTCACTGGCATTAAGACCTTTGCCGACTACGACCTGGGCGAGTTGCATCAATATATAGATTGGACCCCCTTCTTCTACGTCTGGGAGTTTTCCGGGCGCTACCCGGCAATCCTAAAAGACCCCAAGGTCGGCGAGGAAGCAACCCGCCTGTTTCACGATGCACAAGAACTGCTTGAGAAAATCATTGACGCCAAACTGCTCAGGGCGCGGGCGGTGATTGGACTGTTTCCAGCCAACGGCGTGAATGACGACGACATCGAGATCTACACCGACGATTCGCGCAGCCAAATACGCATGATCATGCACACCCTGCGCCAGCAAAACGAAAAGCCACCGGGACGCCCCAATCAAGCGCTAGCGGATTTGATTGCGCCCAAGGATACCGGTGTAGCGGATTACATCGGTATTTTCGCCGTTACTGCAGGTCTGGGAATAGACGCAGTGGTGCAGCGATTTGAAAAGGACCATGATGACTATAACGCGATCATGATCAAGGCGTTGGCGGATCGTCTGGCCGAAGCATTGGCCGAGCGTATGCACGAGCGCGTGCGCAGGGAGTTTTGGGGATACGCGAAAGACGAAACGCTGGATAAGCCAGCATTGATCAGAGAAGAATATTATGGGATCCGCCCTGCACCGGGTTATCCGGCATGTCCCGACCATACGGAAAAACGCTTGCTGTTCGACCTGATCGATGCGGAGACAAATGCGTCGGTTCGGCTGACCGAGAATTTTGCCATGCTGCCTGCCGCCACCGTGAGTGGACTGTACTTTTCTCACCCGCAATCAAAATATTTCGCCGTTGGGGCAATTGACCGCGACCAGGTCATCGACTACGCCCGGCGTAAGCAGATGACCGTCGCCGCAGTCGAAAAGTGGCTGGCGCCGAACCTCGCCTATGAGCCGCAAAGGCGTCCCGCTGAGCCAAACGGCGACCAACGGCGGTTAGTCGCATCCAGGTCGGCACGATCGGGCTAGTGCCAAATGACGCCGGCCCCGGCATGCTGGCACCATAGACGCCTGGCAGGCACGGCGGTATCCTGAAGATGTCATGTTGGCCGTAAACCCCTCCGTTGCACCCGATCCGCGCTTCGTTCTCGAGCGCTACGAACCCGCGTACATGCAGCTCTATCGCGAGGGCAAGCTCGCGGCGCGCGTCGCAGCCGCGCTTGAAGAACTCGCCGATTGCTGTGCCTGCCCGCGCAACTGCCACGTAGACCGCCTTAAGGACGAAAAACGCGTGTGCAACACCGGCCGCCATGCAATCGTCTCAAGCGCGTTTCCGCATTTCGGCGAGGAGGACTGCCTTCGCGGTTGGCAAGGCTCCGGTACTATCTTCTTTGGGCTGTGCAATCTACGCTGCGTGTTTTGCCAAAACTGGGATATATCACAACAAAAGGCGGGCAAAGAGTACACAGCAGAAGAGATTGCCGGGCTCATGCTAGCGCTACAAGAGCGCGGCTGCCACAACATCAACTTTGTGACCCCGGAGCATGTGGCGCCGCAAGTCATCGAGGCGATAGCGGCTGCCGTGCCCGCTGGTTTGCACCTGCCGATCGTGTATAACACCAGCGCTTATGATGCGCTATCGTCGCTCAGACTGCTTGACGGTCTGGTAGATATCTACATGCCTGACTTCAAATTCTGGCACAAAGAGAGTGCACGACGGCTCGCGAAGGCGAAGGACTATCCCGAGCATGCGCGGGAAGCGATCCTGGAGATGCACCGCCAAGTGGGCGAGCTCACATTCGGCAAGGACGGACTGGCCAAGCGTGGACTTCTCGTACGCCACCTGGTCATGCCGAGCCAAGAAGACGAAGCGGGTGCGATTTTTGAATGGTTAGCACGTGAAATATCGCCGGACACCTATGTCAATATTATGGGGCAGTATCGTCCCGAATATCAGGTCGGTGGTATCACTGACAACAGGCAACAAAAATATGCGGACATCAATCGTAAGCCTGAGTCCAAAGAAATGGAAGTAGCCTATACGGCCGCCCGCCAGGCAGGGCTATGGCGTTTCGACGAGCGTGGCTCGGCGTTGCGCCTGTTATTGCGGTAGCCGCTTGCCGAACCTCCGTTCGGTATCGCAGCGTATGCTGCAAAAAATATGATAGGCTTTTGAATCGACTGCTGGCGTCCGACGACGCCTCATTAGCCCCACCACTAATAACGACGGAGGATCATACATGAAATTAACCAGTTCGAGGTTCGGTGATAATGAACCGATACCGAGCGCGTATGCTTTCTGTACGCCGGATCCTGCGAGTCACGTGACCCTATCCAACAATAGAAACCCCGCCTTCTCTTGGAACGACATTCCTGTCGGCACGAAATCGCTTGTGCTTATCTGTCACGACCGCGATGTGCCCAGTCAACCCGATGACGTAAACAAAGAAGGGCGTACGATCCCGGCCGATCTGCCGCGAGTGGACTTCTATCACTGGGTGTTGGTGGATCTTGCACCGAGCGTTACTGGCATCGAGGACGGTGAGTATTCAGATGGCGTAACCGCGCGTGGCAAACATGGCCCTCTCGGTCCAGGCGGCACGCGTCAGGGTATCAACGACTATACGAACTGGTTTGCTGGCGACAAAGACATGGAGGGTAAGTATTTCGGATACGATGGTCCGTGCCCGCCGTGGAACGACACCATCGTGCACCATTATGTCTTCACGCTATATGCACTCGATGCTGATAGATGTCCGCTGGAGGGTGAATTCACGGGTACGGATGTACGCGAGGCAATTGTCGGCCACATACTGGCTGAGGCGAGCATGATCGGCAAGTATAGCCTGAACCCAGACGTAAAGCCTTAGTCGCAGATCACACATTCGGCAGGAAACATAGCGATGAAACTGGAGTATGATTTTATTGAAGACTCAATGGATGACACCACAAATATTCGCACCATGATGGAACAGGCTATGGTGCCTAACGAAGGCTGGTTAATACAGACCACGCTCTACACACCGCACCAGGTTACCGCGAATGTAACCTTTGTCCCGGATACGAACGCAAAGAACGCTCTGTTCGAGCCTGTGGTGCAGTAACCTTCGTGATCTTATTCATGACACTCACGACCCCATACGCGCAGTGAAAGATTTCACTAGTATGCAAGATGGCCATACGTGCACTGCTATAATGAATAAATGTGGCCAAAATATAGTCTAAACCGTACAACTAGCAAAGGCACCTTGTGATGGAAAGACCGGATTTCGCATGTACGCATTTACAACCGCTGGCGGACCGTGACCTCAAATTCTTGATGGATCATTTTCCGCAGCCAGGTCGAAGCTATGAGGAAATCGCCGAGGTTATTCATCGTCTGCCGACGACCGTGGAATCGATGCTTGAAAGCGAGTTCATATTCGCCAAGATATTAGACCAGCGTAGTGTACTGCTTGATATTTCGCCTTTCTTATTGTTCAACGTCCTGTTGCGACGTAGCCTTACCGACGCGCGCACCGCAAAGGACAGAAAAGTTATCAACTACATTGCCAACTTATTGAGTCTCTTTATCAAGACTGATCGCTTATATCGAGTCCAACAGCATGACAATAAGACATATGAGTATATCATCGACATGATCGATGAAGCGGTGAATGCGGACTCGCGGCGCCAGTTCCTGGTGTACTCGCACATTGGAAATTATGCGCTCTATCTAACGGGACTATTTCCGCAATGGATCGAATATCGTCACCGCTACAAAAAGCGTCCCGTTGATACGAAATTCTTTACCGATTCAGGTCGAGCCTATTTCGAACGGGCTTCGACCCATCCACTGGCACGGGAGTACAAGTTGAGTGACGTGTTCTTTCACCTCGCTGTCATGTTCGACCAGTACAAACGAGCACTGAACCTGATGGCGAGACAGTATCTGGTGATGTCGTAGAATGTGTTTCTCTCTCGAGAAACGTGCAGGCGGGAAGTGGGCTAGAGCCTTTGCGAGGTCGTCCGTACAGCTTTACTCAGAATTTGCCAGCACTTTGACTTGAACTCTTTCGCTCTCTTTTCGTCGTACACCATAGCAGCCAGTTTGGTGCAATCCGTTATCGCCATCTCCAGCCCCTGCCAACTGGCAGGAGCATCTTTGAACTTCTTGACGACGTTCTCGGCCCGACTGCCAAAGGTCAGCACGGCGGTATTGATCAGCCGAGCTCTGATCGGGGTAAATGTGGCATCCGCATTACGGCGCCGCTCCACCCCGTCGTATCCAACGGACTGGCCGGCGCCCGCCCCGACCCGCCTATCCCAGGCGGGGGAATCGGACTGAATGAAGCCATCTATGGCAAGATCTTCCAGCGCGTGTTCGAGCTCATCGAGCGCTACCGCCTTGTTGCGTAACTCCCCAACATTCGACTTGCCATCGACAAGAATAAGTACGGTGCGCAGCCTCTGTTGCAGCTGGTGCTCGCGTGTGCTTATCTCTTGATCGCCTTTCTCGGTACGGGTAAACACGAGTTCGCTATTCATGTGATAAACCTCATTCAGCCTATGCTCTGACAACCCCGTTCCATAGCGCCTTACGGGGGCGATCCTTTATTGCTTTGGCCCTATCCGAAATCACGGCGAACACAAAACTCACCCCAATCGCGGCATTGATGGTAAAGATCTAGGATTTCTAAATCAAGAATTGCAAATACTTCCCGTCGAGTTGCTAGC
>JBHIDJ010000039.1:0-24482 GCA_046760105.1 Acidiferrobacterales bacterium
ATCGTTAGCCCCAGGCCATGCCGCTTGTACTCACCCGGTGTAACGGCGTCGGAGGTAATAAAGAGATCGTGCAAGCGGCCGGGTCCTGAGAGACCCACTTCGAGCGCAGCGTCGAGTACGCTTGTTGATTCCGAGAGCCTTTGCTTTGCTTGGGAGAGCGTGACGTACTGCAGGAATTTCTTTGGGCTAATGCCGACCCAGCGCGTAAACAGACGCTGAAAGTGGTAATCGCTCAAACCAACATGCTCGGCGATCTCAGACAGTTCCGGTTGGTCGACGGTATGTGTCACGACATATTCGAGCGCCTCGCCAACACGCGCATAGTCCTGCGACCGCGCAAGCAACGTGTCGGACCGGGCGTTACGGTGCGTCATCTTCGTATGCTCAACCAAATTAGGGGCCATCTTTCTCACCTGTCTTTAGATGCGCCAGAATGGGTTGCTCGCTTGGCGCTCGGCATCGGCGCGAGTGATACCGATGTCCTTGAGCATCCGATCATCGAGTGCCAGGAGAGCACGGCGCTGGCGCGCCCGCTCGTGCCATGCGCACAGCATATCAACGAGAGCACCGGCACTCCACTGTAAGGCGTCGGCGGTGGCACCCGCGCGCGTGAAATCCGCGGTCAATCCGGGCAGGACATGGCTTTTGGCTTTCATTGCACAATATCTCCAATGTCTGTCTTTAGCGTGGGGGAAATTTACGCGAGCGAATAGGGGGCAGCCACCCGATTCTTGCTACGCCGAGACCGCTATGCTTCGGAGATCGATGCGCGCGTCATCTGGCGTTTATAATCCCTGTGCAAAGGGATTGGAGGTTGCTCAAACGGAGGAGGTTGTTTTTCCTGTTGCGCTTGCGATGATCATCGCGCTGGGCCCAGGTGTCCAACGTAAACATCGAATCGCCTTGTTAGCGCTAGAGATTCCTGCCACTGCGAAACAAGCGAAACGCTGGACGAAGGCCGTGGAAGTATTGGCCATAAATGACTCCGCTGCGATCGCTACCAGGTGTATAGCCGCATGCCCCGTTGATACTGCCTGCGTCACCCACTACACGAAGTATCACCTTAGGGGAACCGCTGCGCTGATAGAGCGTGGCAGTCTCCAGTGAGCGTATCTCGAAGGCCAGACATCCGCGGTAGAGCTCTCCCGGATCCTCCGTGGGAGTCACCAGTAGAAACACACGGCCATTCTTTCTAACAAGCTCGGTCGCGGAAAATCCTGAATACCGATCCCCATAGTGGCGTGCGTCACTGTCGCTAAGAAATGTGCCCCGGTAATCGCATGAGGCGAAGTCGTGTGCACACTTGAGCAGTATCACCTTGCCACCGGCCTTGCCGGCGGCACACTTCATGCTGACGTAGATGCCCTCCGCATCTGCCAACATTCCGGGTTCCGTAAACGCGAGGCAGTTTCCGAGATCTCGCTGACCCGGAAACAGCTTGTCGAGTTCGAGTTCCGGGGGACCGATGGTGACATCGTTGACACGGTTGTAGATTGCCCCGGCAAAGAGCTTACGTTCACGCGACCACTGTCCGCGGGGCGCGGGTGCGGTTTTCAAACCAACCCAGCCGTGTTCGAAGAGCGGAACAGACACTGGGCGCGATTGGTCATAGACCCTTAGATAACGGTGCCAAAGCAGCTTCCAGCGCCGGGATGGCACGTCATGCGGATCATATACGATGGCCGGTACCTCGTGCTCCCATACGGCTGCCAGATGGTTATGGGGTGGCGGTAAAGCGACGGCTGTTGCAAGGTTAACGATACGACCAGCATCGATCCAGTTGTGTCCGCGGTCGTCGGAGTAAGCCAGGTGTGTGCTAATGTGATTTAGCACGGTACCGACTTCGGGTGATGGCTTCACCACCGAGTAACTCATCCATAGGCGTCCGCTTGGGCCTTGTGCCAATGAGGCATCATAGCTGCCACTGCGGCCAATGCCGGCAATGACGATACGTTTTGGCGATGATTCTGAGGCGGCGGCGATATAAGGGACACCGGCTGAGGCGAGTGCTAGTAAACACAGCGCACGGGCAACGTAACAACGGGAACGTGTAAACCGGTCTTGAATCAGAAGAGTCTTTCGCGCCGAGTATTGCGCGTCTGATCGAGCGCACAATGTGACGCTGCTTTTGGTCACAAGTAGCAGCTGCTATTTAGCACCCGCTACCTTGATACAATTTCGGCCTGCATGTTTGGCCTGGTACAACGCCTCGTCTGCTCGCGAGAACAAGGTCCGCTCCCTATCCTTGGCTAGTGAAGCGACACCCATACTCACTGTGACTTTGATTTCGTTGTCCGCATGCGTGCATACAACACCTTCAATCTTCTTGCGGATGTTTTCTGCCAGCACAGTGGCACCACGTCGGCCGGTACTGCTTAGCAAAATCGCAAATTCGTCTCCACCAAAACGGGACAGTAGGTCCGTCTCGCGCAGAGATTGCGAGACGGCATCGGCCACCGACTTGATCAGGTTATCGCCGGTTTCATGTCCATATTGGTCATTGACCGCCTTGAGTTCATCGATGTCCAGCAGGATTAAAGACAACCGTGTCCTGTGGCGCCGGGCAAGCGAGGTCTCGCGGCGCAGGGCGGCTTCCATAACTGTGCGGTTGTAAACCCCGGTTAGCGGATCTGTCAGCGACGCCTGAAACGCATTCTTATACTGCAAGGCATTGCGTAGCGGATAGGCCAGAGTGGAGAGCAGGAACTCGAGCAATGCAATTTCTCTTTCCGTAAACGGCCTGCCGCGCGTGAACGTCAGTTCCCCGAGTTCGCGCTTCTCAACGATCAGCCGGAAGGTACAGGCGTGTCTCGCGATGCGCCCGATGTTGAGGTCAATGCTGCCACCTTCATTGTGGTAGTTGACACTGCTATGCGCCACCGTAGAGTTGACTTCACGCGAAAACAGGCGGGCGAGCTGTTCCAGTTCCAAGGTTGTTTGCAGAACTGCTACTGTGCGTAAGGCTTTTTGTATTCGTTGTTGGCTACTGCTCGCGCGCCGTGCCTTGACTGACCTGAGCTTAGGGACCAGGCTCGCGTTCTTGTCAGAAAAATCGACAATTTTCGCCGTTTGGGATTCGCTTGTTGTCCGTAACATCGTAGTATTATCCTAAAATCTTTGCCCACAATCCTTTGTGGGCGCTTTTCAGTCCTGTTAAAACAATAAGTTAGACGATGAAATTCAACCTGTCCAGTAAGAGCCTCCGCTAATTGGTCGTTATTTCCCGAGTTGCTGACGGCCGGGCGCTGGCGGGGCAATGGCCGGCGGCCCCATGCAAATTGGCTGACCACGGGAGAAAAGGCTCACGGACACGCGGGCGACGAAACGGGCAGGAAAGCTATAGAAGGAACAGATTGATGCTTTCTGGCTGGCGAGCAGTAGACGATGAGATCCGACAGCTACCGAATCGGCGTCGAGACATCGCCGGATCGATATTTGGCCGTACCCGTGGGAGGTATCGCGTTCTCGCATGACAGTATTCTTTTTTTTAATACTTAGTATTTCTTTTTTTAATACTTCAGCATCTATATAATAATGATGATAATAATCATCACCTGTTTCGGGCTGTAGACCGTGTTATTAGGGTAGGAGAAACCATGGATCGACAAAGCCAGGTAAAACCACAAACGAAACCGAAGTACGTGTACGCCTTCACCGAAGGGGATGGCAAGAATAAAGCCCTGCTCGGTGGTAAGGGTGCCAATCTGTGCGAGATGACGCAAATTGGCCTGAATGTCCCGCCTGGGTTTGTCATTACCACCGAAGCGTGCCTGAGTTATTTGGGTGGCCCACAAGAGGACCTACCTGTCGGATTGATGCAAGACGTTCGCGGTCACATGACCGAGTTGGAGCGCGTTACCGGTAAGGGCTTTGGTGCAAAGGATAATCCACTTTTGGTGTCGGTACGCTCCGGGGCCGCCCTGTCCATGCCTGGCATGATGGACACTGTTCTTAACCTGGGCCTGAATAACAAGACCTTACATGGTTTAGCCGAGCAGACCGGCAACCAGCGGTCTGCGTGGGATTCGTACCGCCGGTTCATTCAGCTCTTCGGCAAGATCGCGCTTGACGTTCCGGACGAGAAGTTCGATGAGCACTTTAACACCGTGAAGAAACGCGTCGGTGCCGAAGTAGATGTGGATCTCAGCGCCACCGATCTCAAACAGATCTGTGATCTCTTCTTAGGGGTTGTGCAGAAACACACCGGCGAGCCGTTCCCCGACGATCCCTATGAACAACTGGAGATCGCGATCAAGGCCGTATTCGGTTCTTGGATGGGCAAGCGGGCAGTGGACTATCGGCGCGAGTTCAACATCACCGACGACATGGCCAATGGTACGGCCGTCAATGTCGTCGCCATGGTGTTCGGCAATATGGGTGATGATAGCGCCACGGGTGTGGCTTTCACGCGCAATCCCGCCACTGGACAGAACGACTTTTACGGGGAGTACCTGGTTAACGCCCAGGGCGAGGACGTAGTCGCTGGCATTCGTACCCCGAAGCCGGTGCACGAGATGGCCAAGGAGATGCCGGACATATACCGCCAGCTCGAAGAACTGAGAAGCAAGCTCGAGAACCACTATCAAGAGGTGCAGGACTTCGAATTCACCATCGAGAAAGGCACCTTGTATTGTCTGCAAACGCGTACCGGCAAGATGAACGCCGTCGGCAAGGTGCGAAGCTCCGTCGAGATGGAACGCGAAGGCCTAATTAATAGGGAGCGTGCACTGCTACGCGTCGAACCCGACATTCTGGAGCAGCTGCTGTACCCCCACATCGACCCAAACTACCAGGCCGAAGCGGCAGCCCAGGGCATCGCCGCATCCCCTGGCGCCGCGTGCGGCAAGATCGTTTTCGATGCCGATCGCGCCGAGACCGAGGGGAGGCTGGGCGAGAAGGTCATATTAGTACGTGAGGAAACCAAGCCGGAAGATATCCACGGGTTCTTTGGGTCACAAGGTATTCTCACCAGCCGCGGTGGTAAGACCTCGCATGCCGCCGTTGTTGCCCGTGGTATGGGCAAGCCGTGCGTTGCCGGGGCCGAGGGCATCAACGTTGATACCCGCGGCAGAGCCGCCTATGTAGGCAGTCATGTGCTGCGCGAAGGGGATACGATCACTATCGATGGCACCACCGGAAACGTTTATCTGGGCGAGGTACCTACGGTAGAACCGCAATTCTCTCAAGAGCTTGAGATCCTACTGGCTTGGGCGGATGAAACGGCAAAGCTCGAAGTGATGACCAATGCGGATACGTCGGATGACGCTGAACGCGCGTTGAAATATGGCGCAATGGGTATAGGGCTTTGCCGTACCGAACGCATGTTCAACGCTGCTGAGCGGCTCCCAATCGTAGTGGAGATGATTCTTGCGGACACGTCTGAAGAACGCCGGGCCGCACTGGATCGCCTGCTGCCCATTCAGCGTGCAGACTTCGAGGAACTGTTCCGGGTGATGTCCCCTCGGCCGGTGACTGTGCGCCTGCTGGACCCACCTATCCATGAGTTCTTGCCGACGGAACAGGAACTGGTAGATGAAATCGACCACCTGCGCAATCTGCGTCGTACTGTGCACGACATGGTGGGGTTGGGCGATACGCTTAGACTGATCGATCCAGAGCACCCTGAGGAAAGCGTTGAGTCTCTGGGCAAACTCCCGCAAATACTGGAGAAACTCCAGGATAACGGCGTCGACGAAAAGCTTGTTGCCCAGAAGGAGGCCATCTTACGCAAAGTGCGCATCCTGCGTGAGATCAACCCCATGCTTGGTCATCGCGGTGTAAGGGTTGCGATCACTTACCCCGAAATCTACCGTATGCAAATCCAAGCGATCCTGGAGGCCGCCGCCGAATGCGTAAAGGACGGTGTCGAAGTACATCCCGAGATCATGGTGCCCCAAGTGTGTACCGCGCAAGAATTGAAATTTGTTCAGAAGTTTGTCATAGCGGTACATGAGGAAACCGAGCGCAACCATGGCATAAAAATTCCATTCCAGTTCGGCACCATGATTGAAGTCGTGCGCGCTTGTATGCGCGCGGGCAGACTGGCGGGATTCGCCCAGTTCTTTTCATTCGGCACTAACGACCTGAGTCAGGCCACCTTTTCCTTTAGCCGCGAGGACGCCGAAAATAAGTTCCTGCCTCTATACAACAAGATAGGTATTCTGCAAGACAACCCCTTCGAAGTGTTGGATGTAAAAGGAATGGGTCGGTTAATGGCTATCACCGTGGAGTGGGGTCGTAAGACACGCCCCGATTTGGTAGTCGGTATCTGCGGCGAGCATGGCGGACACCCTGACTCGATTCGGTTTTGCCATCACATCGGTCTAGACTATGTTTCCTGTTCGGCGCCGAGGGTTCCGATTGCCCGGCTCGCAGCGGCGCACGCGAAGCTGTTAGAAGGCGAGTATAAGTTCGAATGACGAATCGCACGCTTCCGGACATCGCTGATCCACCAATGCGATTGCCACCTCGATTTCTTTCGTCGTAGTTCGGCGGCGTCTACACTCACGTTTTGCTCGTATTCAGTCATCAGCCGAGGATTCTTTTCATGAACTCGTCGGCATTGTGTGTTGATCTGATCGTGGGGCCAGGCGACCGCTGTTCGCATCTGTTTCCGCAAAAAAAGAGAACATCGCAGCGAAAGTCGCGCCCCATAGCGAATACATTCTTGTAGAAGTCAGCGGCGGTCGTACGGCTATTGCTGCCAAGGAAGTTCGACCTGTTGTGGGTTGCCTATAGGTCGCGCCTTACACGCTGCGGGATTTGTCCTTTTTGCAACGGCCACGATACCTGGATCGCGGCAGAGCAGCTACTTAGAGAACTCTTCTAGGGTCGAACCCGGTGATTGGTGTCCAATGGGTTCATCAGGCTCCAGCGCTAAGGACCTCCGCGCCGTACTGCGGCAACGCAAAACTTTCCAATAGCCAAAGAGGTTGGCGCTGCTAGTATCTATGACATCCAAGCGTGTCTTCGCAAGCAGATCCTCGAGCGCCAAATCGGGGTGAAAACCGACCAGTTTTGCGAGTGGGGAGACTAGACCTTCCAAAGCCCGGATAATGGGATTGTGGGCACGGAAATGATTGGCAATAAAGATTTCTCCGCCCGGCCTGCACACGCGACGCATTTCTTCCACCAGACGCGTTGGGTTAGAAACCACTGAGACGACGTACATCGCCACTAGTTTGTCGAAACTGTTGTCGGCGAAGCGCAGGTTTTCGGCGTCCATTTCTAACACCTCTGTCACCTGGGACAAGCCCTTCTTGGTCACGCGCTCGCGTGCCTTGGCAAGCATTTCGCCGGAGATGTCTATTCCGGTGACCTTTACGTCCTTTGGATAAAGCGGCAGCGAAAGACCCGTGCCTACACCGACCTCTAGAATGTTATCGCCAGGTTGACACTTAAGGGCCTGAATAATGAGCTTACGCCCCGGGTTCAGAATGGGCCCGAACACGGAGTCGTAGATACGGGCATAACGGCGGTAGGCGGTTCTTATGGCTTCTATCTCCATCGACAAGGACCTCCCAAGCGTGGGTTGCGTTGGCGGTTCTTCTATGTCCTGATTAAGGTATTCGTTGTCGAGCCCTACAAACCGCTATTTATCATTTTCTCATCACCGATGGAAGGCATATACGCCAGGGAGCGCACTTTCACGGCACTTTTTGGCCGCAGCGCGGACGTCTCCGCGTCAGCGAAACCCGCTATATCGGGCCCGGTGTTGCTTTAATGCCGGCCCAGGAATCTCGAGGGCTTGCCCTTGAGTAGCGAGTCGTGAGGAGAAATGCTGATAACCTACGGGGTTTGCAGCTACTCGCGACGCGAACGCATTAGTTGCTACTGCTTTTGAGTGTCGGCACCAGACGGGACCACACGTTATCCAACATGCGACCTTGTGCCTCCGCCCGCGGATGGATCTGATCAGCCTGCATGAGGGCGTCACGGCCGCCGATGCCAGCGAGCAGATATGGTACGAAAGGAACTTGATAGGCTCGTTCCAGTTCGCGATACACGTTATGGAACATGTTTACGTAGCTGGCTCCATAGTTGGGGGGGAGGCGTACACCTAAGAGCAGCACTTTTGCGCCGTGCTGTCGGCTCGTTTCGATGATAGATGCGAGATTCTCATGCATGGCGTCGAGCGGTAAGCCGCGCAAGCCGTCGTTGCCACCGAGCTCCACGATTACAACAGTCGGCCGGTGTTGTGCAAGGGCTTGGGGTAGACGCGTTAAGCCCCCGCGTGTCGTATCGCCACTGATGCTCGCATTGACCACACGGTAACGATACCCTTGGTGATCCAGGCGCTGCTGTAAGAGCGCTACCCATCCTTGGTGTGCACCGATACCATAGCCTGCGCTCAGGCTGTCGCCAAGCACCAGTATTGTCGGTCGGTCAGCTGCTGCCTGGGTGTGCCAAGCGAAAAGCGCAATAACGAGGAGTGCTCTCAGCATGTCTTATGGTTCCGCTGTGCCCATGGTCGTCGCGCAGCATGTTAGTAAACAGGTTAACAGCCCCACCGGTGATCTACTAATTCTCGATGACGTCAGTTTGACTATCGCGTCGGGCGAAGCGATCGCCATCGTCGGGGCGTCGGGTTCTGGAAAGTCAACATTATTAGGACTGTTGGCCGGGCTTGACGTTCCCACCGCCGGGCGCGTGATCCTGGACGGCATTGATCTCACGACCCTAGATGAGGACGGCCGTGCACGCTTACGGTCCGGGCGCGTCGGTTTCGTCTTCCAGACGTTCCAATTATTGCAGAGCCTGACGGCACTCGAGAATGTTATGCTCCCGCTAGAGCTTGCCGGCGAAGCTGCCGCCTCGCCGGCGGCAGCGGAAATACTAAAACGAGTTGGACTCGAAGCGCGCCTGCACCATTATCCAAACCAGCTATCCGGAGGCGAACAGCAACGCTGTGCGATCGCGCGGGCGTTTGCCGGCAAGCCCAAGTTGCTTTTCGCTGACGAGCCTACCGGCAATCTCGAGCAAACGACCGGCGCGCGGATCATCGAGCTCTTGTTCGCGCTCAACAGCGAGCAAGCGGCAACCCTTGTACTAGTAACGCATGATCGCGAGATCTCGGAACACTGCCATCGCCTGCTGGAGCTGGAAGCGGGTCGGCTTAAGGAAAACCATGAAGGGCACTGATTCGGGGATGATAAATAGCCTCGCGTTCTCGTTGCGGGCACTGCGCCGTGACTGGCGCTCCGGCGAACTGCGAATCCTATCGATCGCACTACTCATCGCCGTGGGCAGCGTGACGGCAGTGGGCTTTTTTACGGATCGCGTACGGCAGGTAATGGCGCAGCAGGCGAGTGAGCTGTTGGCCGCAGACTTAGTGCTCGCATCGTCCGATCCCATCGATGTAGATCGTATTAAACGCGCCCAAGTCGACGCCCTACAGACGGCGCCGACGCTCAGTTTCCGTAGCATTGCGCTTGCGGGCGAGAAAACACAGCTCGTCGAGGTAAAGGCAGTCGGTACAGGCTATCCGCTGCGCGGGATGCTGCGAATCTCGGCGCAGCCGTTCGTGCCGGATCAGCCGACCCGGTTAATACCTGGCCGCGGCAAGGTTTGGGTGGATGTCCGTTTATTACAAGTGCTGGATATATCCATCGGGCAACGCATCAACCTTGGAGAGATGACATTCACGGTCACCAGAGTATTGACGTACGAACCCGATCGTGGTGGTGATCTGTTCAGCATTGCGCCGCGGTTATTGATGAATATCACGGATGTACCGGCGACGCGCTTGATCCAAGCAGGTAGTCGCGTGCGCCATAAGTTGCTGCTGGCGGGCGAACGCAAAAACATACAGGCCTTTCGCCGTTGGCTCGCACCGCGGTTGACGGCAGCCGAGCGCCTCGTAACGCTGAAAGAAGGGCGGCCGGCGTTACGCGCAGCGCTCGAACGCGCAGAAAGTTTTCTCGGCTTGGCGGCGCTCGTGAGCGTATTTCTTGCCGGCGTTGCCATCGCCATGGCGGCACGCCGCTACGCTCAGCGTCATCTGGATACGAGTGCGATCATGCGCTGTTTGGGCGCCACCCAGGGAACCATCATCAAAGTTTTTACCTGGGAGATGGCCGTGCTTGGTCTGGGAACGAGTCTTATTGGTTGTGCACTCGGTTACGGCGCGCATGCCGTATTGGCCGAAATACTGGCCGGACTGCTGGCGGCAACGTTGCCTCCGCCGTCTTTGCGACCAGCATTTATTGGCTTGCCGATCGGCATGATAGTAGTGGCCGCCTTTGCCCTGCCGCCGCTGTTGGCGTTGAGACAGGTGTCTCCGGCGCGTGTGCTGCGCCGGGATCTCGGGCCCATGCCACCCCGAAGCCTGACTGTCTACAGCGTTGCGATTGTTACCATGACCCTGCTGATAGCATGGCAGGCCCGGGATTTGAAACTGATCATCTATGTTATCGGTGGCACATTAACCACGGTCGCCGCTCTGGGCCTCGTAGCCTACGTTCTGGTAACCGTTTTGAAACGCCTGCGCCGACAGGTCGGCGTTGCCTGGCGCTTCGGTCTCGCCAACATCACACGTCGCGCGCAGGCAAGCGCGGCACAAGTCGTCGCCTTCGGGCTTGGCATTATGGTTTTACTGCTACTGACCATTGTTCGCAGTGATTTGCTCGAGGGTTGGCGGCGCACCATCCCGCAGCAGGCCCCCAACCATTTTCTAATCAACATCCAACCGGACCAGGTAGAGGCGCTACGCGCGTTTCTGGACTCCCACAACGTCAGTGCGCCGGGGCTTTACCCGATGGTGCGCGCACGACTGACGGCTATCAACAAACAACCGGTGTCACCGACGATGTTCGCTGACCCGCACGCGCGTCGTCATGCACATCGGGAGTTTAACCTGTCCTGGGCGTCACAGTTGCAGACAGATAACCGTGTGGTTGCCGGTCGCTGGTGGACGCCGGAAGAGCACGGCGGACCGATGATATCGTTCGAGCAAGGACTGGCGGAGACGCTGGGTATAAAAATCGGCGACGTGTTGACCTACAACATCGCTGGCAGCGAGATCAACGTGGAGGTGACTAACCTGCGCGCGGTGGATTGGGACACCCTCAACGTGAATTTTTTCACCATAGTGCCACCCGGCGTGCTGAATGGTTTTCCCGCAACCTATATTACGAGTGTCTATCTGCCCACAGAAGGCAAACGTGTGCTCGCACCCATGGTCAAACAGTTTCCCAATGTGACGGTATTAGATATCGAAGCGCTCATGACCAAGGTACGTCACATCATGGACCGTGTGAGCCTCGCTGTAGAGTATGTGTTTATTTTTACACTGTTAGCGGGGTTGGCGGTGCTCTACGCTGCGATTCAGGCAACACAGGACGAACGCCGTTACGAGAGCGCTGTATTGCGAACCCTCGGTGCGCGCCACCAGCAGATGCTGAGCAGCCTGATCGCCGAGTTCGTAGCTCTCGGTTTACTAGCTGGGACGTTGGCGGGTCTAAGCGCGTCCGTATTGGGGTACCTCCTAGCGGAACACGTCTTTCATCTTGATTATCACCTCAATCCTTGGGTCTGGCTCCTGGGCCTGGTCGGCGGTGCGGTCGGGATCGGCGTTGCCGGGACCCTGGGAACACGGTCAGCGCTGTACCAGCCACCTACAAAGACCTTGCGGGAAGTTTAACCCTGCACCTTTTGGGCCGGCACAAAGATGCGGGGTAAGATCATAGGCTGTCTTAGTGCGTTTTGTGCCACTCACTTCGGAGGATAAATAATGAAGGTCAAAGCGGCGATTGCATTCGAGGCGGGCAAACCCTTGGCGATCGAAGAGGTCGACTTGCAGGGTCCCAGCACGGGTGAAGTCATGGTGGAGATCAAGGCGACCGGGATCTGCCACACGGATCACTTCACCCTCTCGGGCGCGGACCCCGAAGGCCTTTTTCCGTCTATCCTCGGCCATGAGGGCGCGGGCGTGGTCGTCGAGGTCGGTGAGGGCGTAAAGAGTGTGAAGGCCGGTGACCATGTTATTCCGCTTTACACGCCCGAGTGCCGTGAGTGCGAATATTGTTTGAGCGGCAAAACCAACCTTTGTCAGGCCATCCGCGCCACTCAGGGCAAGGGATTGATGCCTGATGGAACCAGCCGGTTTTCATTGAACGGCAAAACACTCTACCACTACATGGGAACCTCGACTTTTTCGAACTACACAGTGCTACCCGAGATCGCAATCGCAAAGATCCATAAGGATGCACCCTTCGATAAGGTTTGCTACATTGGCTGCGGCGTGACGACGGGAATTGGTGCGGTTATCAATACCGCTAAAGTCGAGCCCGGTGCCAACGTCGTCGTCTTCGGCCTGGGTGGCATCGGTCTGAACGTCATCCAGGGTGCTCGAATGGTGGGCGCAGACATGATCGTCGGCGTCGATATCAACCCAAAGAAACAAGCGCTTGCGGAAAAGTTTGGAATGACGCATTTCGTGAACCCCAACGACGTGCACTTCGATATCGTGTCGCATCTCGTCGATTTGACTGGAGGGGGCGCGGACTACAGCTTTGAGTGTATCGGCAACGTGGATACCATGCGCCAGGCGCTTGAATGTTGCCACAAGGGTTGGGGCGAAAGTGTCATCATAGGGGTCGCAGGGGCCGGGCAAGAAATCCGCACGCGTCCTTTTCAGCTCGTGACGGGCCGCGTTTGGCGGGGAACTGCGTTTGGCGGCGCCAGGGGACGAACGGATGTTCCGAAGATTGTCGACTGGTACATGGAAGATAAGATCAATATCGACGATCTTATCACCCACACCCTATCCCTCGACGATATCAACAAAGGATTCGTTCTCATGGAGAAAGGTGAATCGATTCGCAGTGTCGTAGTCTACTAGGAGTTGGTGTACTTACGACCAATGGCAAGACAAACTCAACGCAAAGACGCAGAGGAACGTAGAGTTTTCCATTGTCAAAAAAAGATTTTAGAATTCTTTGCGTGTTAGCGCCTTAGCGTTGAGCAGTTTTTGGGTGCACGCGACTGAACTTTTCTGAAAAGCAGCTTTCTTATATTCCATAGTTCATCAGACTCGCCGTCACGAGACGGCTAGGAGCGCTAAATGAAACAGGAATTTAACCCTTCAAGACGGCGTGTACTTGCCGGTTCGCTATCTGCGCTGGGTTTGATGGCAGTGGCCCCTGTGCGGCGATCGCATGCTGCCGAACTCATGCGCACACCGCGGCAAAGTCGCGGACCGTTTTACCCCACAAGTATCCCGCTTGATTCCGACAATGACCTGGTGACTATCAAGGGAAGGTCTGGATTCGCCAGCGGCGAGATCACCAATGTCGTTGGTCGCGTACTTAATGAGCGCGGTCGACCTATCGCCGGTGCGCATATAGAGATCTGGCAGTGCGATGCCAACGGTCGCTATCATCACCCCTGGGACCGGCGCAATGTCCCACTGGATCCGAATTTTCAGGGCTATGGCCGCTTTACCACCGGTGACGATGGCGCCTACCGGTTCCGCACGATCAAACCCGTCCCCTATCCGGGCCGCGCGCCGCACATTCATTTTGCCATCAGCGGACCCGGTACAGAGCCGCTGGTGACGCAAATGTATGTGGCTGGGGCCCCCGAAAACGAGCACGATTGGATATTAAACAACATACGCGATGCGCGGGCTCGCGAGCGCCTGATCGTAAAAATGGAACAACATGCGGATGTCCCGGGCGAGCTCGTCGGCAGTTTCGATATCGTGCTGGCCGCCGATGGGCGGTTTGAATCCTAGTAACGGGTGGTGAGCAAAAAGCCAGTTTGTTGATTATGAATAAGAGTGGTGTTCTTCGCTGCTCACTACTAGCTACCAGCAACTTATTCCTAGATAACCACTGTCACGTCTTTTCCTGCTGCCTTCCGCGTAGCAACTGAATACCCGTGTCGATGACGCAAAAACATCGAATTGCCATCGTTGGTGGTGGTGCGGGGGGATTGGAACTGGTAACGCGTCTCGGCGATAAGATCGGCAAGAAGACAGAAATCAGTCTTATTGACGCGAGCCCCATACACATCTGGAAGCCGATGCTACACGACGTGGCAGCAGGCACGCTGGATGTCGGTGAAGATGAACTTGAATACCTGGCACAAGCACGCTGGCATCATTTTCGCTTTCGTTTTGGTCGTATGGAAGGGCTCGCTCGGAAGAAACAAGAGGTTTATCTTGCACCGACTTATGATGATGAAGGCGTCGAGATCATTCCGCGGCGTACGTTCCACTACGACACGTTGGTATTAGCGGTGGGCAGCGTGAGCAACGATTTCGGCGTCAAAGGCGTACAGGAGCATTGCCTGTTCTTGGACACGACCGCGCAGGCCGAGGATTTTCACAGACGCATGCTAAATGCGCTCATCCGCGCGCACAGCATGGGAGGGCCGACAGAGCCTGCGCAGCTGCATGTGACGATTGTCGGAGGCGGCGCCACCGGCAGCGAACTGGCGGCACAATTGCATCACGTCACACAGCAACTTTCCGCCTATGGGTTGGACCAGGTTATCCCCGAACGTGACATCAAGCTAAATATCATCGAGGCGTCAGAGCGCATCTTGCCTGCGCTTCCCCCGCGCCTGTCCGCAGCAGCGGAAGCGCAGCTAACACGTTTAGGTGTTGCCGTGCACGTCGGTGAGCGAGTTGTCGAAGTAACCGCGCAGGGCGTAGAGACGCAAAGCGGTCGATTTATTCCTGCCGGCATTACCGTCTGGGCGGCCGGTATCAAGGCTCCCGATTTTCTCAAAGACCTCGATGGTCTCGAGAGCAACCACCTCAACCAACTCCTGGTTCGGCGAACATTACAGACGACACGCGATGACGCCGTCTTTGCCCTTGGCGATTGCGCTGCGTGCCCCCGTCCCGGGAGCGAAGGTGGGATCGTACCCCCGCGAGCGCAGGCAGCCCACCAACAGGCATCACTGCTGGTGACGTCACTGCGCAACCGTCTCCGAGGTAAATCCCTGCCCAACTACACGTACCGTGATTACGGCTCATTGGTTGCCCTTGGGAGGTACAGCACTGTCGGTACGCTGATGAATAGACTATTTCGCGGCAGCATTATGGTCGAAGGCGTTATCGCGCGCTTGGTTTATATGTCGCTGTATAAAATGCATCAGGTCGCACTCTTCGGCTGGTACCGGGTCGTACTGCTCACACTGGCAAATTTGCTGCGTCGACGCGTCTATCCCGAGATAAAGCTTCACTAGCAGAGTGCAAGCGCGGTTTTGCTTTTGCATCCTCAGCTCCGTCAACGGTACGTGTACCACCTCTCTCCGCGTGGCATTTATCCTGCGACTGGACCTTCGGTATCAGAGACGGTAGCCTCAGAAACGAACGTGGATGAACGAAGGTGGCAGGCAACGCTCATGAGAAAAATCTCGGCAAAACGTGCTACAGTACAGGTCGCAAAAAAATTCGTTCACCCCAGCAAATTCTTGCAACTCTTGCGGCTTGCGAGAAAAAGCAAGCACTCCCCCAGGGCTATTGACGACCCCCAGTTAAGAGTCTATTCGCAAATTCTAGCAGGAGATTTCCTCCACCTTGGCTATTTTGATGATCCTTCCATCGCTCCTGAAGCATTAAGCTTGCATGACATTGAACAGGCTCAGTTGCGGTACGCACAACTCCTTTTGGAACAGATGTCTGACAAGGATGCTCCAGTACTTGATGTTGGCTGTGGGATGGGTGGATTGTTGAGTCTTCTGCTTGAGAAGGGGTTCTCTCCTGTGGCGCTGACGCCGGACCGTGCGCAAGCTCTGTATATTACGAAAAAGTACCCGACGATTCCCATCATTGAGGGAAAGTTTGAGGAAATGCCGGAGGAACGCTATAAGACATCTTTCGGCACAATCATTACTTCCGAGTCTTTTCAGTACCTGGACTTGAACAAGGCACTTTCAATGGTTGACCGACTGTTAACAGCGGGAGGCCGATGGATTGTTAGTGACGTTTTTCGAATCAGGAAAACAGCCGAGCGCAGATCGGGCCATATGTGGGAGGACTTTCTAGAAAAAATACAGGAGACAAGCTGCAAGATTATTTATCAGCAAGACATTACAGAAAATGTACTTCCAACGCTAGGCTACGTCGATATGTGGGGAAGGAAAGCGGGGCTTCCTGCGATCACGTTCTCGATCGAGAAACTACAGAAAAAACACCCTGCTATTTACTTTTTGCTGGAAGAATTGATCGAAGATTTGAAACTATATGTAACCAGTCACTTAGATCTGATTAGCCCGGAGATTTATGTCCGCGAGAAAAAGTATATGTTGCTTGTCATGGAAAAGGTATCCAAGGCTACGCCTTCCATGCAACACTAGCCGGTTTCGCTACGCCTTGGATCCATCGATTGCGCAATTCTTTGTGCGCTATTTGTTTCGGTCCGTCGCGCCCTTTATGCCGTCGCGTTCTATGTGCTGAGGGAACACGGATTCTGGTGACACGCCAGCGGGTTCGCATTCGCGGAAGTAGCGGTTGCCGGGCCGCCAGCACGCGGGTATGCTTCTAGATTCCGCGCTGAAACAGCTTTGCCGGGAGACGACCATGAATTTGATGACTGCCCTAGAGCAAAAGCTCGGCCTCAAGACCGTTCACTACAAACACAATCTCTCTAAGGATCAGCTGTTCCACGAGGCCATCGCGAACGACCGCGGACGCATACGCAGCGACGGTCCTGACACCGAACAGAAGGCCTACGCGACAAAACTCGGCGTGAAAGGCCCACTCATTTTTTTTACTGACCCCACCTGCACGGGTCGTCCTGTGAAGGATACCTTCGCCGTGGCGTGGCCAGAAGTCGAAAGCGATATCTGGTGGAAGGATAATCTCCAGAAATATGAACCCGAGAAGTACACCGGCTTGCTCAAGCGCGTGGTCGATTACCTCAATGAACGCCACGCGACGCTTTATGTGCAAGACGTCTACGCTGGTGCCGATGGGAGCTATTCCGTACCGTACCGCTTCGTGGGCGAGTATGCCACGCACGCTATGTTTGCTCGGAACATGTTCCCCAAGCACGTCGACGGCGTAGCGGATGCCGAAGGGAAGCGCTGGACCATGCTCAATGTGCCGTCCTTCCGCTGCGAACCTAACCGCGACGGAAGCCTTTCTGAACGCGCGGTAATCATCGATTTTCGCAACCAGATCTGCCTCGTCGCCGGGCGTGCGGACTATTGCGGCGTCGTCAAGAAGACGATCTTTACCGTGATGAACTTTCTGCTGCCCAATCAGCGACTTCTGTCGATGCATTGCTCCGGCAACATCGGTGCCCGCGGGGACACGGCGATTATGTTTGGGCTCTCGGGTACCGGCAAGACGACGCTCTCGGCCGATCCCGACCGCAAGCTTATCGGGGATGATGAGCACGGTTGGACGAGTATAGGTGTCTCTAATCTCGAGGACGGGTGCTACGCGAAACTCATTGATCTGGATAAACAGGCTGAGCCGATCATTGCCGCGGCGCTCTCGATGGAGGGCACGATCATTGAAAACGTGCCGTCGCGCGCGGACGAGCCGTTGGAACAAACCGACCCGCAAGACCTTGACCTTACCGATCGTTCGATTACCGAGAACACGCGATTCTCGTATCCGCTTACGTGTAATCCAAACGTGGCGGACGGAGCGAAGGGCGGCCATCCGGAGACCATCGTGTTGCTTACGGCCGACGCGTTTGGCGTGCTGCCGCCAGTCTCCATCCTTGAGGGTAAAGACGTCATGTACCATTTTGTGCAGGGCTTTACGTCGAAGCTCGCTGGCACCGAGGTCGGGCTGAAAGAGCCCGAGGCCGCCTTCAGCGCCTGCTTTGGTGCACCATTTATGTCGCACCGTCCGTCGGTGTACGCGAATTTGTTGCACGAAAACATGGAAAAGCACGATGCCCGTTGTATTCTCCTCAACACGGGATGGCACGGCGGTCCGGCGGGCAAAGCGCCACGCATTTCCATTCGCGACACGCGTACACTTCTAGACGCGGCGCTGCGCGGCGACCTGCATGCGGATGACATGGAGTACGACATGCACCCCGTGTTCAATCTGCGCATGCCGAGACACTGCCCAGGAGTGGATTCTCACATCTTGGATCCACGCCGCGCGTGGACGGACAAGGCCGACTACGATGCTGCTGCCGAAAAGCTGCGCAACATGTTCCGCGCTAATTTTGAAAGGAACAGCTTTAAGGGCTTCGGCATCGACGCGGTGATGTAGCATACCGTCCGTAGCGTCTCGCTGTTCGATTGTATTGTCGGCCGGGATCTCCTAGATCGGGTTGATATCGAGTCGCGAGCGCGACTATGAGACGCTGGACGTAACCGTATTGTGCCGCTTCACGTCAACGAGACGACACCGGCTTGACCGTCTGCAGTGCGCTGGTGTCGATCACTGGCGGCGCGGATCGACGAATCGGCGCAACACGTTTCGCTGAAAGACCACAACCCCACCCTTCCAAATGTGGCTCAGTTTTTGCTCCATGAGAGCCACCAGCCCAATGCCGGCAGAGCGCTGACGCTGGCACTGGGATCCCAGGCTGCGGTGGCAGCATTCGGTTGGTCCGCGATCAGCCGCCTCTTCTTGGAAAGGAGTCTGACGATGTTTTTCACTGATACCGAGACATCGATTCCAGTCGATGTGCGCAATGTGCTCGATGTAGCCGCGCTGCTGCAAGTAACGGAGTTCCATTTGTTTCACATCGCATACCGGTATTGGCATGGACGCGACGCCTCGGACCACTCGATTGAACGAGTCTTTGTCCCGTATATGTTTCGCTCGGTTGTACCCTTCTGGGTACGACAGCTATGCCGACAGGTTTTGCAGGCGGAGGAGGAGGGCACGTTGGATCTCACCCGATTTGGTCTGGAGCGGCACGAGCAGGTCGAAGACCCGTACAACCGCCACTTGCGTACGCTCTCGGTGGTAGGCGTGGCCATCGGGATGCTATGTATCGCCGCCAGTCTCTACCTGGGATATTGAAATTGCCGCGATTGCTACGAGTCGCCGTCAACACCTGCCCCGTCCTGCGTGTAATAATGACGGGTGACAACTGCCGACAAGAACAAACAGCTAGGTTAATGGGGCTGGCAGATCCCGGCCATGACGATAAACTCGCCGGTGGCGGACAAGCTTCCGTTCTCGACAGTAGTGCGTGTATTTGTTCCGTTTGCGCTCGGGTACTTCCTGTCGTATTTATATCGTGCAGTTAATGCGGTCATCGCGCCGAACTTGGCGGACGATATCGGGCTCGATGCCGCCGGCCTGGGCCTGCTCACAAGCGCTTACTTTCTGACGTTTGCCGTTTTCCAGTTGCCGCTAGGCATATTGCTCGACCGCTTTGGGCCCCGTAAGACCGAGGCAGCATTGCTCGTGTTTGCGGCACTGGGCGCGCTCGTGTTCGCCACCGCTGATACCCTTGCCGGTCTCACCGTAGGCCGCGGCCTCATCGGCCTCGGCGTTTCCGCCTGTCTAATGGCGGCGTTCAAGGCCTTCGCGCTGTGGTTTCCAAGCGGGCGTTTGCCCCTCATCAACGGATTACAAATGGCCGCCGGCGGGCTCGGTGCGTTGAGCGCCACCACGCCCGTCGAGGCGGCATTACAGATCACCGATTGGCGTGGCGTGTTCCTGGTACTAGCGGTCGTCACCTTCGCGACGGCTGGCGCGGTTTTGCTCGCTGTCCCGGAGCGGCAAGATGGTCAGTCGCGTACCGGGTTTGTCGAGCAAGCCCGCGGTGTCGGGCGGGTTTTCACGAGCCGTGTTTTCTGGCACATAGTGCCATGGACGGTGATGTCGCAGGCCACGTTTCTCGCCGTATACGGGCTTTGGGCCGGACCGTGGCTGCGCGACGTAGCCGGCCTCCACCGCGACGCCATTGCCAATCACTTGGCGCTGATAGCGACGGCGATGATCGCTGGGTTCATCTTGTTGGGCGCCGCCGCCGAGCGATTGAGCCGGCACGGGGTCAAGCCGATCACCGTTGCCTGTACCGGGATGACTGTTTTCATGGGAGTGCAAGCGGCGTTGATTTTCCAATGGACCGATGCCGCACTAATGGTATGGATGCTGTTCGGCTTTTTTGGCACCACCGGCATCCTTCCCTATGCAATACTGTCTCAGAGCTTTCCGGTGCAACTGGCGGGGCGCGTCATCACCGGTCTCAACGTGCTCGTCTTCCTCGCGGCGTTTGCGGCGCAGTGGGGCATCGGGGTACTGATCAATTTCTGGCCTACGACCGCGGTTGGCGGCTATGCGCCGGAAGGCTATCACGCAGCGTTCATGGTGATGCTCGCACTACAAGCGCTCGGATTGATTTGGTATGGCATCTCGGCGATTCGGTTGTACAGGGCGCGCCCGTAACGGGCGGCTGGTTACTTTTTGCGAGGCAATCAGCGCAAGCGATGTGCGGCTTGCGTAAGCCTGCGGGGATCCGTAGGATCGCTTTCTTCGCTGCGAGAGTGAATTTAGTACCGTTTTGCCTGAAGATCTATCGCAACTACTGGACACGGCGCTCGGGCTACACAAGGCCGGCGAGCTCCTGCAGGCTAAAGAGATCTACGCGCAGATTCTTCTCGAGAATCCCACGCATGCTGACGCACTTCATTTTTCCGGAATTCTTGCGCACCAGACTGGACAACCACAGGCTGCAGCCGCGCTGATTCGAAAGGCGATTGCAAGCAAACCGTACGTCGCCTCCTATCACAACAATCTCGGTAACGTCCTGGAAGAAGGGGGTGACTTGGAGGCGGCGCTCGCATCTTATCGGGAGGCTGCGCGTCTCGAACCCGAAGACGCCGATAGTCGATTCAACATCGGTGTCGTGTTGCAAAAGCTGGGCCGCCTCGGAGAAGCGGAAGCATCCTACCGGGAGGCGTTGAGCACGCGCCCCGATGATGCTGAATGTCACTACAACCTTGCCAATGTACTTAAGGACCAGGGCCGGCTTGAAAAGGCTGTTGTGGCGTACCGCGAATCCTTGCGGCTGCATCCGGCCCTTGCCGGTGCCCACAACAATTTGGGTAACGTGCTCCATCGGCTCGGCCGACTGGAGGAAGCGATGGATGCTCACCAACAGGCGGTGGCGCTGAGGCCAGACGATCCCGGCAGTCACCTGAATTTGGGTAATGACCTTCGCGAGCTCGGACAACCCGCAGCCGCACGAGAGCGCTATGAGAAGGCGTTGCGGTTGGATCCCAAGTTCGCGGAAGCACACCAGAGTCTGGGCAGAATATTCATTTCGTTGGCTGACCTCGACCGTGCCGCGGAAGCGTTTCGACAAGCCCTGCGATTACAACCGAACTATAGCGATGCCCGCAATGGCCTCGTATCGGTATTCCGACTGCTCGAGCCAACCCGCCATCAACCGAATCTCGAAGAAGAACTCAAGCAGTGCTTTGCGGCAGCCGAGGTCAATCACGAGTATCTGGCCCGGATCGCTGCGAATCAGCTAAAGCATAAGCATGGTGTGCGCGCCCGTCTGCAGCCGCCGGGCCATGGCCACGGGACGTTGATGGAAGACATCGCCGCCGATGACCTGCTCGTCGCTCTGCTCGCCAAGACGATTAACGTCGACCCAGAGCTTGAGCTATTGCTGACGGATATGCGCCGATGGTTATTTTTCGATCTCCTCAATGCAGCAACGATTCCCGAGCCGCGCATCGAATTACTCACGGCGCTCGCGCTTCAGTGTTTCAACAATGAGTACATCTTTACTACTAATGCGGATGAAGACCAAGCAGTCAACTATCTCAAGAGCGAGTATGAACAAAAGGGAAACTTTGTGGTCTCGCAAGAACTCGAGAAGCACCTCTTGCTGCTTGCGCTGTATCGGCCGCTCTATCGACTCGCCTGTGCGCAGGCGCTGGCGGCAGTCGGTGTGGAGGCATGGTCCACCGCCGTGCGGTCGCTGATAGAGCGTACCCTAATAGAGCCGCTCGCAGAACGACGGATCGAACAAGAGATCGAGTCTTTAGGAGAGATCGACGATCCCACCTCACAGGCCGTCAGGACACAGTACGAAGAGAATCCCTACCCGCGCTGGTTGGATCTTCCCGGCTACCGGCAGGTGAGTCTACGCGCCTCGCTGCGCCGGTTGGCGCCGCACTTCACGCCGCCTGATTTTGTCGATGGTCCGACGCGCGTGCTTGTTGCAGGTTGTGGGACGGGACAGGCACCAATCTGGATGGCGGTTACCCGTGCGGATACCGAGGTAGTCGCACTCGATCTGAGCCGGTGTAGTCTCGCTTACGGCGCCCGTATGGCGCTCAAACTCGGGGTCAACAACATTCGTTTCATCCAGAGCGACATACTACAACTGCCTCGTTTGCATGAAAGATTCCATGTCATCGAGTGTACGGGCGTGTTGCATCACATGGACAATCCATTAAAAGGCTGGCGCATACTCACCGACTGCTTGGTAGCCGGTGGCCTCATGAGAATCGCGCTTTACAGTGAACGTGCGCGACGTGTAATCGCTACCGCTCGGGAGCGCATCCGCGAAAGCGGTCTTGTCCCCGTGAGCAAAGATATAAAGAGATTCAGACACCGTGTACTGACAGGTGAATCCGAGTTCGCCGAGCTTCTCAAAAGCGAGGACTTCTACACCTTGAGTGCGTGTCGCGATCTGCTCTTCCATGTCAAACAGCACGAGTTCACCCTCCCGCAAATTCAAAGCGCGCTCGATGGACTTGGGCTGACCTTTATCGGATTCGATCTGCCGACCCCACAGATAAAGCGGCGCTATCGCGAGCTTTTTCAGCAAGACGATCGTATGACCGATCTATCGGCCTGGGAGAAGTTCGAGGATCTTTATCCGCGGGCCTTCGTCGGCATGTATGTTTTTTGGTGTCAAAAAGCCATAAAACAGTAGCAAGTAGCAAGTAGCAAGTTACAAGTGACAAGGGCAGAATGTCGATAACTGGTTTATAACGCTTGCTACTTGTTACTTCCTACTTTCGACTCGCTTTTACAAATTTATGACAACCATCGAACAAGCGCTCGAGCATCACCAGGCGGGGCGATTGCGGCAGGCGGAAGCCATCTACCGCCAGATCTTGACACGAGACCCTAATCACGCGAAGGCGTTACACCTAATGGGTGTGATTGCCCATCAGACCGGGCAGCAGGCGGCCGCGGTGGAATTGATTGGACGCGCGCTGAAGCTCAAACCGGATTATGCCGCGGCCCGCAACAACCTCGGCCTGGCGCTTCACGCACAGGGCAAACCGACAGAGGCCGTTGCTGCCTATCAACAGGCGTTGACGCTTACGCCGGATGATGCCGAGGTTCACAACAATCTAGGGGTTGCGCTTATAGGTCAGGGCAAGTCTACTGAGGCGAGCACTGCCTTCAAGCAAGCGCTGGCGCTGGACCCGAATCATGTCCAGGCCCACAACAATCTCGGCGGTACGCTGGTGTGCCAGGGTAAGCTGGCCGAGGCCATCGCCTGCTGGAAGCAAGCACTGACGCTTGAGCCGAACTATGCTGAGGCTCGCTCGAACTTAATTCAATGCATGCACTACAGCCCCGCGTTCGATGCCGACGCCATCTTCGCCGAAGCACGCAGGTTCAATGCGGCCCACGTTCAGCCGCTGAGAGCACAAATACACCCCCACGACAACGACCGTGCGCCTGAACGACGGTTGCGAATCGGTTACGTGTCCGCCAGTTTTCGCCAGCATCCTGTGGGGTTCTTTTTCTCGGGCGTCGCCGCCGCACACGACAAGGAACAGTTCGAGGTGATCTGCTACTCGGACGTGCGGACACCAGATGCCATCACAAAAGGGTTTGCGTTCCATGCGGATCACTGGCGTGACATTGTGGCTGTGGGCAATGACGCACTAGCGGCGATGATCCGCGCAGATCGGATCGACATTCTGGTCGACCTCGCCGGCCACAGTGCCGGCAATCGCCTTTTGGCCTTCGCCCGCAAGCCGGCGCCGGTACAAGTGACCGGCGGCGGCCACTACGACACGACCGGCCTCGATGTGATCGATTATCTGCTCTCCGATCGCTTCGAGACCCCACCGGGAAGTGATCGCTATTTCAGCGAAGAGTTGGTTCTTATGCCCAACGGTTATGTCTGCTACAAGCCCCCTGACTATGCACCGCCTGTTACGCAGTCCCCCGTCCTGAACCGGGGATATATTACCTTTGGATGTTTTAATAACTTGGCGAAGATAACGCCGCAGGTGATCGCGCTCTGGGCCGAGATCCTCAGGGGTCTTCCCGAAGCCCGGATGAAGCTGCAAACGCGCGAGCTGAACGATGCCGCCACGCGAGAGCGCTACCGCGCGCAATTTGAATCCCATGGTATCCACGGCGACCGCCTCGAGCTTGCAGGCCATGTTCCCCATCAAGCACTGCTGAGCAATTACAGCACGATTGACATCGCGCTCGACCCATTTCCCTACTCCGGTGGTCTCAGTACCTGCGAGGCGCTGTGGATGGGGGTGCCGGTGATCACGCTTAAAGGTCATACCTTCGCCGGGCGGCACAGCACCAGCCACCT
>JBHIDJ010000040.1:0-24292 GCA_046760105.1 Acidiferrobacterales bacterium
TTTCAACAGAATAGGGCCAATTGCAGACATTCCAGCCGGCCGAAAATGAAGCGGCTCGAACCCATTGCTAGAACCTGAGAGAATAGGTGTTCGCCGCTCGGCGTGCTCATGAACCGAAGACATTTTATCCAGGTGACCGCTGCCGGGTCAGCGGTCGTGCTCATACCGAGCTTGCTTACGGGTTGTGATAAGCCACCGTCGCGTGCGTTAGAGGGTTGGCACGGACCTGCCAAAGGCGAAACCGACATCCGGTTGCTTGTGCTGTCTTATGCGATCCTGGCCCCGAACCCCCACAACAAGCAGCCCTGGATCATCGATCTGAAAGGGTCCATGCAGTTCGATCTGTATGTAGATGCCAAACGTCTGCTCCCCGAGACCGACCCGCCGTTTCGCCAGGTTCACATCGGCCAGGGGACGTTTCTGGAAAACCTCGACTTGGCGGCGCGTCACTTGGGTTACCAGGCTGAGATCGCCTACTTCCCCGAGGGTATGTATGCAAACACGGTTGTGGAGGATAAACCGGTGGCGGCTATCACGCTGGTCCAGGCCGCTAACGTTCGTCGCGATCCGTTGTTCGACCACACGCTCGCGCGCCAGTCCAATAAGCGTAAGTATGACGGCACACCGTTAACGCAGGACCAAGTCGATGGCCTCCTGTCATCGTACGATACCGAGCGCTATCCGTTGACGATCACGACTGATTCCACGAAACGCGCCGCCTTGGCCGACATCGCGGTAAAGGCCATGCAGATCGAAGTGGGCGACCCCCGCCGGGATGCGGAAACGCTCGCCATGTTCCGCTTCAACGACGAAGAGGTTGGGCACTATCGCGACGGGTTCAGCGTGGCGCATACCGGCACGACAGGGCTTAAGAAATGGCTAGCCGAGACCTTTTTCCTCTCGCGCGAATCTGCCGAGGAAGATCCCGCCGCTTTCGGCGCCGAAGCTATCAAGATCACAGCGAAGCAGACCCAAACCGCGGCCGCGTTTGGGTGGATCATATCGCCGACTAACACCCGTCTCGATCAAGTCAAGGTTGGGCGGGCCTATGAGCGTGTTAACCTGGCCGCGACGGCACTCGGCGTTGCCCAGCACCCCTTAAGCCAAGTGTTGCAGGAGTATGCCGATATGGCAGTGCTGCAGAAGGAGTTCAAGGCCTTCCTTGGCGTTCCGGAGGATCATACCGTGCAGATGTTTTTCCGACTCGGTCATGCCGAACCGATCCAGCATACGCCACGCCGTGAACTTCTCGACTTCACGAGGTTGGATAGCCATCGGATGGGGTAAGGAAGCGCAACACGAATGTCTGCTTTGTCGTTTCCAGCCATTCGCGATCTGACACTGTCTGTCAGGTCGAGTATCGACTATTACACCTTCTTTGCTTTCTTGTCGGCACTTTTTTCCTGTTCGGTCCGCAAATATTCACTCACTCAAATTCCGCGCTGTAAACGACCTTCCGGTCGGCCGTTCACATCTAGGGCAGTAACTTCCAGACTTCCGCAATTTTTGTTTTCGCATAAGTTTTTTTATCGGGCTTCAATATATTCATATACGGTTCAAGTGCCGCGGGTTCAAACTCCTCATCCAACGTACCTTTAACTGATTCACCCTTGTACTTCCTGGCATAATCTTTGAACCCTTTGAACGTCCTACCGTATTCCGAAGATTGACGGTCTAAAATGAGAGCCCACAAAACAGAATAGTATGAGAGAATCGTTTGCCTCGCCTTTAGTTCATTTTCTTCTTGTTTGTTGTTCTTGATGCTCTCATTTAGGATCTCTATGATCTCGTCGATCTTCCGGTTTGCCTGAACAGGCTTATCACGGAGAATAACTTGCGTCTTCTGCTCCTCGAATACAAATACTGGTATGTGTCCGTTGATAATCTTGAATACTTCATCGGTGAGATTCTGATCCTCCACTTCGAGTATTGCCTTGTAAATTTTGCCGGCCTTGGCTGGATTATTCAGTAATTCGGTCCGGAAAGACGGCAACAAAGCCTGCGCGAAGCCATCTGAAAACGCTGTAAGCTTACTCTTGGCTGCGATCAGCTCAGTAATTTCTTGCTGCGCCTCTTTTATCTTCCCCTCGGCCTCTTCTATTTTCCCCTCGGCCTCTTTTATCTGCCTCTCGGCCCTTTCCGTCAGCTCAGTAACCTCTTGCTGCGCCTCTTGAACCAGCCCAGAAGCCGCCTTGATGTCCAGAACCTGCTTGATCCCAAATGCCCCGAATATCGCAATCACAACGCCGACCACACCGCCGATAGCCGAAACCGCTGTGGTCAATCGCGTCCGACTTCTGTCTGCACTCTCGATGACCTCGTTGGCTCTTGTATTTGTCTGATCGAAGACAGTTTGCACAGCCTTCAATGAAGCATCAATTACCTTTAACTCGGCATCAAGTTTGGTGTTAAAGCGTCTAAATCTTTCATCTACATCCTTCAGTTTAACCGACAAAATGTCCTCACTCATATGTCTCAAGCGCTCGCACACTTTCAAGAGAACCTTAAATTCGATAGCAGGATGCCCACGCATCAGGTTGAGAAATTCCTGTCCCTTGATCTCCAGTAGCAAACACCTCTCCTTGGCGATTACCGTCGCCGTTCTCGGTTTTTGTTCGACCACGGCCAGTTCCCCAAAGAACTCACCCTTTCGTAGTGTCGAGAGGGGAATGTTGTGACCTTCTTCATCCCGCAGGACAATCCAGACCTCCCCTGATCCGATCAGAAAGATCGAGTCTCCCAACTCCCCTTCTTTGACAATCACGTGGTTTGGAGGGCAGTCCTTTTCCTCCGACACCTCGTCGTCGAGAAGTTCGTCGACCTCTTGATGGCTTAGGGCTGAAAAAACTGGGTGTTGCCCTAAAATGCTCGTCCAATCTAAGCTTTTCACAATTCCTGACTCCTAAAAAGACGGGAATTTAATCTGCGCCAGTCTAGCCATCCTAGGTGGATTGTGCACAATGTGCAAGCGTTCAAGGAGGCCCAGGAACACGGCTGGAAAAGTTGCACGCAGTTCGTGATCGAAACCGTTAAACGCGACGGCAACGACCTGTCCAAGTGACAACATCTCATGAACATCCCCATGCGCTTTAACCGCATGATTGTTTCGGCTCCGGTTCTGGCATACTGCTGGAGAGTCCTTCGGGCATCGCCTGGAGAACGGGCGCTTTGTGCAGCTCTTCTTCTTCGAGCCCAAAGAAGCAACGTTGGGTCGCCAAACACCCGTTCCCTCACTCCAGCCGATTTCTTGCATCACAAATCGATCGCTGATATACGTCGCCGGTTAATGACCATTGGCAGCATTGCAGCTATGGTCCTGTCGAGTGCGCCGAGATGCTTTACGCTCGTTATCAAGAAAACTTACAGAATAAAAATTTTCATTACGACCCCGCACAGGAGGCGGCGGTGCATCACCTTCAGCGTCTGTATGACCAACTGACCAACGAAGTCGCAATGGCATCTGAAATCGGCGGGTTGCTTTCACGCATCCTGGGGAATGGAGCGTCACTCCAACCAACGCGTGGGCTATATCTATGGGGTGGTGTGGGACGCGGCAAGACTTATCTGGTAGACACGTTTTTCGACTTATTGCCGCTTAGGAGTAAAAAGCGAACACATTTTCATCGTTTTATGTACAAGATCCATGGCGAACTGAGGACGCTTAGGCAACAGCAAGACCCCCTCAAGCTCGTCGCCCAGAGCTTTGCGGACAAAGCCAGGGTAATCTGTCTGGATGAGTTTTTCGTTTCCGATATCGCCGATGCCATGCTATTAGGCGGACTCTTGCGAGCGCTGTTCGACAATGGCGTGACCCTGGTGACCACCTCCAATACCGCACCCGATGACCTCTACAAAGACGGCCTACAGCGTGTCCGTTTTTCGCCCGCTATTGAGTTGATCAAAGAAAGAATGCAGATTTTCCATCTTGACGGCGATGTAGATTATCGCTTGCGCTATCTGCAACGCACCAATATTTACTATTGGCCATTGGACGACAAGGCCGAGCACACATTGGAAGAGACGTTCACACATGTATCGCCGGAACCTGGCAAGAGCGATGTGAGTTTGGAGATCGAGGGAAGACTCATTCCCACTCGCCGCCATGCAAGTGGCGTCGTCTGGTTCGATTTCACAGATATCTGCGACGGCCCGCGCTCACAGAACGACTATATCGAAATAGCGCGGTGCTTTCACACGGTCTTGATTTCAAACGTCCCGACTATGGATGTGATGATGGAGAATCAGGCGAGACGTTTCTTGAGTCTGGTCGATACGTTCTACGACCGTAACGTCAAGCTGATCCTGTCGGCGGCAGCACCAGTAACCGAGATTTACCAGGGCAAAAAGCTGCAGTTTGAATACCAACGCGTGTTCAGCCGGCTTCAAGAAATGGAATCACATGATTATCTGGCACGAGCACATCTGCCCTAAGGTCACCCAGTAAACGCCTAGCGTATTTTTAGCGGGATCTGTGTTGACGCCGAAATTCCCACGGCGGTGTGGGACTATTGTCTCGCCACAAGCCAAACTTCTCAGCACGCGCGTCAATCTCTGAATCGGCATATAGTTCTACATCTTCCGCGCTGTGTCCGTTTTGTTTGTAATGCCAGGCGAACCCAGCCTTGATCTGTGCGAGACAGATGTCTACACCCTGCAACCAAACCTTTCCTATGAGCCGACCATATCTGTTTCCTGTCCTGTACTCGATCACTACTCGCTTATCGTCTACAAGCAAAGCCAGGTTTTCGGTTGCAGCCAATCCGTAAGCCTGATCCTTCTCCGGCGCGTCGATACCGGCCAGCGCGATCTTGCGTTGCTTATTTGTATCATCCAACACATAGATAGTATCGCCGTCCACAACCCGTACAACTTTTCCGGTAAGAAGCTCAGGCGAAATCGCTCGTTGGTCATTCGCAATGTTCGTACTCATATAATTCTGGCCATCTGTTACCTGGTTTAGTTCTCCTGTTTCGATATCCCACATCTGCATTACATTATCCGTGCCGCTAGCAATGAGCGATTTACTATCCGGGGTGAAGGTAATCATATTGACGCTATCAGGAGCGCCTGTCAGGGTGCGGTCGCGCTTGCCAACACCGGTAGTCCATATCTTGAGAAAGTTCTCGGTTCCACCCGAGGCGAGCCACTTTCCGTCGGGTGAAAAAGCGACAGCGGTGATCTCCTCCTCGTTGGCCTTCAGAGTTGTTAGCTCTTTACCTGTGGACACCTCCCAGTATCTGATTTCACCGTTAGCGTGACCAGTCGCAATCCAGCGCCCGTTGGGCGAGAACGCAACGGTCAACGCAGTGCTTCCAAGCTCACTGAACTCACGTCTTATCTCTAGCGTCGCCAGGTCCCATAAGATGACGCTCTGATCCTGACTCGTCGACGCGAGGAGACGACCGTCATGGGAAAAGGCGATATCGTGAATGTGCCTTTTGTGCCCGCTCAGTTGCGTGCCTTGCGAGTTCTTGTTGATATCCGAAATGGAGATGCCGTTCTTATCACCCGTTTTTGCCAGCCATCGGCCGTCGTTGGACAGAGCGACGGCGCCGATAGAGCTCTCATCGGCGGCGAACGTGCGCAGCAGACTACCCGTCTCGACATATCGAAATCTGACCACGCCTTCTGGCGAGGCGGAGGCGAGCAAGCTGTCATCGGCCAGGAAGATAAGCGAACCGATCTCATCGGTGTGTTCAGTAAGCGCCCCCGCCAGCGTTTTGGCGTTTAATACAGGAACGCGCTGGCGCTCTGGGGATTTCTGGGGCTGCACTGACGGCTTATGCGTATCGTTTCTGGGTCGCCTACCTTGAATACGTCGCAGACCGTCTTCAGTCTTACTCGCTATCGTCTTGGCTGCTGTTTCCATGTAGGCAATACCATTGAACAGCTGGGTGGTTGTGATCGATTCACTGTCAACGAGGAACTTCAACGAAAAAATGCCGAATGTTGCAAGAACCACCAGGCCGATAAGTCCCTTTTCAAGAAGACCGCGTCTGATTCCTTTTGCACGTTCTTTTGGTGCTGAAACTTTGGCGATGCCGATAAAACCAGACCTATAGTTAACCGATGATTGCGCCACAGGTTTTTCGTTTGACATGCCATGACCCATGAGACCGCGCTGTAGTGCAAAGGCCGTATGCGGCCGATCCTTCGGCGCCAAGCTTATGGCCCAGTCGATACACTCGCGTATATGTGACGCGTACAAGGGTCGATCAAACGCTGTTGCGGGCTTCAGTGGGTCAGCGTTCTTATGCTGGAAGCCCTGGTAACGCACCATCGCACCCAAAGGTTCGGTCGCGGTAATGCAGCGATAAATGGTCGCTCCGATGGAATAAACATCCGTCCAGGGCCCCTTTTTCCCATGATTGGGATAGTGCTCGAGTGCTGCGTACGCCGGTGTCAGCGCAACTCTTTGATCTTGTTCCGACCCGCCCTTGGTGTGACGCGCCGAACCGAAGTCGATGAGCATTGGTTGTCCATCCGTACGCAGATAAATGTTGTCCGGTTTGATGTCGAGGTGCAGCAAACCGGCATCGTGCACGGCCTGCAAGCCATTCAGGATGGGCAGAAAAATGCTTAACAGTTTTGACTCGTTTAAATACCCACCGCTTTTGCGCACGTACTGTGCAAGACTTTCGCCTTTTTCGTATTCCATCACCATGTATGCGGTGCCATTGGCCTCCAGGAAACGCAAGACACGCACGATGTGGTTGTGTTTAAATTTAGCTAGCGCACGCGCCTCCTTCAGGAACTCCCGCAGCCCCCAGCGATAGTAATCATGGCCAGCGGTTTTGGAGACGATTGTGGACTGGCGACTTCTGAGGGCAAATGCTTGCGGAAAATATTCCTTGATAGCGACCAGCGAACTCAGCTTGGTGTCTCTGGCGAGATAGGTAATACCGAAGCCGCCGTGCCCGAGCACGGACTCTATGATGTACTCCCCTAGCCTGTAACCAGGGGGTAGTTCATTGCTCGAATTTGCTTTCGCCAACTGTGCGGTCACTGCCTAACTACTAATTGAATCAATAGGTTAAAGGTCGGCTCGGATATGGGACTGCCTTCTAAAAGCTAGACGCTGTCCCGTCAAGACGCAACTCGCCAAGGCTTTGGGGGTAGTTACCCGCGTTTGCCAAGACCCGTTACCGCCACGGCCGATCAACCCTTAGTCGCGTATGGTCTTTGCCTATTACCGGCGCCTGTCGGCGGTCCAGAAACGTGTCTATCGTCGCAGCGACGAGGTCGCATCCATCCGGCTGCCCCGGGGGACCTTGTTACAGCCGCTGGTTGCGAGACTCGCCACCGCCTTGCGGGCGGAAAACAAACAGCTGACGCAAACCGTCTGTCAGCAGCTTACAGACGGCATCACGGCGAGCCTCGAGGTACCGTCCGTGCGGGTCGAGGTCCTGGCAGTCAGGCCCCACGACGATTGGGGGGAATTACACGGATTGTATTCACCGGCAGAAGGTCAGCGGCGGTCTACCATTGAACTCTGGATGCGCACTGCGCAACGTAAGAAGACCGTCGCATTCCGAACGTTCCTGCGCACTCTGCTGCACGAGCTCTGCCACCATCTGGATTACGAGCTGCTGCAACTCCCGGACTCGTTTCACACCGAAGGTTTTTACAAGCGCATCTCCAGCCTGTTTCATCAGCTGGTTCCCACGGATTAGAAGCAAATGCTCAGTTCTTGCGGTGAAGGGTATAAAGCGCGCCAGTCGTCCTGTCTTGTGAGTTCACAAAGCCGAAGCCTGTACGATGGAGTAATATCATTCGCCAGGTCTGCACAATCGGTTCGGCTTCTGAAAGGTAACGTAGAGCAGGCGGCGAGCCGCTTAGCGACGGCCGCGATGTTCAACACACGCACACGCGGGATGGGGCGTCGCACTCAGCTAGTGCGCCACGGAATTGGAGCCGAAGGTCGATTCTCCTCGCCTCGCGGTTGCAAGCGTGGAATGGTTACGGTGGTGCCGGGAAGCACGGCGTTGAAATCAAGGTCGGGGTTGTATTGACGAAGCAACCAAATGGGCACGTCATACTTATCTTGCGATAGTAGCCAGAGCGAGTCTCCGCGCTTGACAACGTGCGCCTGTGTGCCCGTGATTTGGAACTGCATGAAGAACGCCTCCTGCAACGAGCGATGATAGGCTAGGCGTCGCTGCTCAAAGGTCTCGATGCTCACGCGCGAGAAGTCGAGCCGCAGGCGACCGCCGATCACCACCGGTTCGCGGTAGCTCATGTTGTTAATGGCACGTAGTCGGGCGGCGCGCAGCTCGAGCCACTCGGCATAATGACCCAGTGTCTCGGCGGCCTGTACCTCGATCGTTTGGCCGCTGCCCACCGAGTAGTCGCTGGGGTCGGCGGCCAAGGCCGGGTGGGCGCTCGGCGGTAAGGTCGGTGCGATGCTCTCGGCCTCTTCGGCCGATGTCGGCTCAGCCGACTCCACGTTCGCGATCTCGCTGTCGGTCATATCGGCGGGGGTCGCGGTGCGCTCAGCATCAACAGCCGGCGGCCTACTCGCTATCGCCTCCACTGCCTCCGAGCGGGCCAGCGCCACCCGCAAGACCTGCCCGGCGTGGATGCGGTTCTTGTCGAGAAGCTCATTGGCGGACGCAAGGTCCTGCTCGTCTACCCCGAAACGCCGCGCAATCACCGAAAGCGTATCGCCGGGCTGCACGGTGTAGAGACTGTTCATCGGTGACGAGGTCGCGTGCGGCCGCACGGTGGTGGCGGACGTCAAGACGGTCTTGGTACCGACGCCGGGAAGCGGCAAACGCAGTACCTGGCCCGCCCGGATTCGATTACGGTTGTGCAGCCCGTTGAACCTGGCAAGTTCATTGACGCTAACGCCGAAGCGTACTGCGATACCTGCGAGCGTATCCCCGCGGCGTACCTTATAAAAGCGATCTGGCTTTTGTGTCTGATACCGCTCGAGCACCGGTATCCGTGCGACCGCCGCTACCGCTGATTCGCCTGTCGCAGGACGCGGTACACGCAGTGCGTAACCACGCGGCACATACTTGGTCCCCCGCCACACGGCGGGTCTTAGTCCGGGGTTATGCCGCCGGAGCGTGGCGCGATCGACACCGAGCGCACGTTCTAGACTGTCGACGGTCGTGTACGCCGAGACGGTCACAATTTCGGTGTCGATCGGATTTTCCTGACGCAGCGGGCCAAAATATTTCTCGGCATTCGCATGCACATCCAAGGCAGCGAGGAACGCAACATAGAAGTTACGCGAAGCGAATCCAAAAATACGGCTTTTGTAGCGACGCACAATCGTCGTGATGTCCTGCGTACCAAGCTTTCGCACAGCTCGCCGCATGCCAGCAGCCCCGTGGTTGTAAGCCGTGATAGCCAGTGGCCAACTGCCGGTAACGGCATGGTTGTGTTTGAGCAAACGTGCCGCCGCCACTGTCGACACAAACGGATCCATGCGTTCGTCCACCGCCCCGTCGATGCGCAAATACCGACGGCCGGTGGAACGAGTGAACTGCCAGAGGCCGGCGGCGCCCACACGGGAGTAAGCGGTTGGATCGTAGGAAGATTCGACGTGCGGGAGTGCGACAAGCTCAGTCGGAAGCCCCATCTCTGACAAGGTCTGGCGGATGTGTTGCGCCCATGCGCCGGCGCGAATGAGACCCGCACGGAACTTGTCAGCTTGACCGAGTTGAAAGCGAAGTCGGCGTGCTGCGCTTCGCAAGGCCCGCTTATCCACATCTTCTGGCCAAAACGCGAGTACGCGCCGCTCCTCGCTGCTGAGATCCTGGCGCTTTCCTCGCGCGAGCACAAGCAATATGTCCCTGTAGTGTTTTTTGACCTCCCTAACGCGCCTGCGCTTGGAGCGATTGCTTGAACCCGATGTGAAGTGGATCACCTCGTATACGACGTCAAGCTGACGGGCATCGTGTATGAAGCCACCTTGCGTATCCACTTCCGTGTATACACGAGTCCAGAAACGGATATCCGGCTCGAGTTCCGGGGGTCGAGGAAAAGACGCTGGGTCCTTCGCGAAAACCGCTGGCGTGACGGCTAGCGCGGCAACTATGAAAAAATGGATTCGCTTTACCACGCCTTGACACTGCCTGTGAGCCACATTTGCACGTTCTCCCTGTTTCCCAAAACATACCATTAGGGCATACCGATAACGAATAGGTAACTAGGCCACAAGCGTCAAGCCATTACTGGAGGAAGTACAGTCAGAGCCGCTTGAAGATGTCGCAACGCGAGTGTACCAGCTGTCCGTACTGCTCTATTTCTTGATCTACCACTACGGTACGGACTCCCCGTGCATCGTATCGTAGACCATCCGCACGCGCCGCCTTTCTCCCTGCGCGAGGTCGTAGATATCACACTCCGGATATGGACGCGAGTACACGTGAAGGGATGCCGCCTTAGCTGCGAAATCCAGCGGATTTTCTACCGCATGGATGTCAGCCGGACCATCCAGATAACCTGCCTCGCCGTCCACCGGGTCGCCGATTGATTCGAGTACCAGGGGATCTTCAGACACTAATTGGTAGTTTGTAAAACGAAGCTTGCCGCGTTCAACCCGAGCCCAGCATAGTTCGCCTTCGTGCCCATGTACGGGCGCCTTATGGCCCTCTCCCCAACAGATGACGAGAATCTCCAAGGCTTCCGTCTTGTGCACCAGGTTCCGGGTATAGCGGTCGCGGCGGTAGGTGATGCAGGAGTCAAGAGACGCAGGCTCGATCATCGTCTCAGCTAGGTAAGAATGAACCTCATTGACCTCAAAACCAGAAAGTGCCATACCTTCAAGGTCATCGACAAAGCGTTTCATGCTAACGAATCTCGCCACTGTCACCTCTATTCGCTGTCGTATCTGTCAATAATCCTTTCTTGATTTTAGTCTAAGTAATGGGTAGGCGACATGGCCGATCTTGCCACTACCTAACGGTTATTGGAACACCTCGGACCGTCGCCGGTCCGGTCCGGACCGCCGGTCCGGACCGGCAAAGATCGTCGATCGATAGGGGCTGCGACGATCCTCATGTCGCCGATCATCGAAGTGTATATATCGACATCTACAGTCTTCAGTTCGGCAAGTCGGCAGTGGAATAAGCGGTGCCTCTTCCGAAAGAAATCTCTTACCTTCCAGTTCACGTACTGCGGCGCAGGCACCCGAACGGTATTTGATCGACACACAATGGTACTTGCTAGAAATCCGACCCGTTCTAGTGCCGGCTCGCCGCTTTCCTTTGCCGCGAGGCCACAGTAACCAGACAACAGCCACAACAGCTAATACAAGCCACCAGTTGCCCATAATAGTTATGTGCTTGAATTGGCATGACCCGAAATCCGCGACCCGCGAACCGTGGTCCCGGACACCCCGATGTTGCAGCGAAAGGGATTAATTCAGTCGGAAGGTGTTTTCATGGCGCCATCCTCCTTGGTGGTTCCGAACAGACCTTGTTCAAGCCAATTTTTCTTGGAAGAGCTATGGTCAGTTTGCACCTATCGGGTGCGAAATACAATGAGGCTGGCGTCAGGCTTGTCTACGTCGATGGCTGCGGCATTACCCGATAGCCTACCCGCGGAAAATGTACCACCACGTCACCCACTTTGTTGTCGTTTCGCCGGATAGCGATCTCCTCGGCGCTAAGGCTAACAATCTCCCCTACCACCAACGGCCCGCCACCGATGTCATCCGGAACGATACCAACGCGCAATGCGGGCACGAGACCCTCGGGATCATCGGGATCGGGGTGTACTTCGGTCGCGGCAATCGCGGCGCGCGCGATGGCAAGCGCATCCGCGGTCGTCATATCGGTGGGCCGGCCGTGCCCGATGGCTCGTACCCTTTCCTCCCAGGCAATCAGGTTCGAAAATTGCTCCAGAAACGCGGGGCCGCCTGCGTAACGCCCGCGGATAAACCACACAAGATAATAGCAAAGCGCATCGGGCAATCCCGGCTCGGCGCCCAGCATGAACGTCCGACCCGTACTCAGTCGCTGCTCTATCCAGCCGAACTGAGCGCGTAGTTGTGCGAGTGTGTAGGGCAGCTGCCGTTTGAGTGCCTGCAAATCGTAATCGCGTCCGAAGTACAGCCGGCCCCGATCCTCAGCAAACTCCTTTGGAAGTTCATCCGCCTGTGCGCCGAACACCAACGAAATGGCGAGCATAAAAAGTGGTCCGTCAGTCCAGCGACTTACCCCCCAGACGATACCAGCGCCACCGCTGGGATACAGTGTCGGTTCCGGAAAGCGTCGCTCGAGCTCACGAATGATGCACTGGCTGTCGCAATAAATGTCTGCGCCAATTTGCATCACGGGTGTTTTTCGGTAGCCACCTGTAAGCGGCGTTAGGTCGGGTTTGGGCGGCAACCGTGGGATCTGCACCGAGTGCCATTTGAGCCCCTTTATACCCAACACCACCCGCACCTTTTCAGAGACCGGCGACTGCGGATAATGATGCAATATGATACTTGACATATGACCCTTCAACCCCCGCCTGCTTGCAGGACTTGGCTATTCCGCTGTCAGGAACTTTCGGTAGTCGTTGGCAACATCAGCTACAGCAGCCTTATAGAGTTTCTCCCCGGCTTCGATACTTGCCAGAGAAGGGTTAGAGCCGATACGCCCGTCCGGAAAACGCTGGCGATAATCTCTAGCATCGTAGATCTCACCGGTGGGCGCGATTTCTGGGCTCATCTTCACTGTCTTTACCGCGTTAGGATAAGCGAAATAACTGAGCGACACTTCCCCTGGCGTAGCGTGACTGCCCTCAGCATCCCCGAACAGTTCTTGCGAGAGTTTCTTAACGCCTTCTCCTGCCCACCAATTGACAAGTTTGCAACGCAGACGTGGTCGGTTATGACTGGCAGTGCCCAGACTGCTTTCGGCATAGAGCTCAGAAAAAGCAGCGTTCACTGTGGCAATGTTTCCACCGTGACCATTTAGGAAATAAAAACGATCGAAACCATGATTAGCCAACGAGTTGACGACGTCCTTGATCATAGAAAGCAATGTACTCGGACGAAGGGTGATAGAACCCGGAAAGCCCAAGTGATGCTGCGCCATGCCAATACTGATCGTCGGTACCACCATCGTGTCTACCTCAACCGCTACACCGCGCGCGATCGTTTCCGGACAAATTGCATCCGTGCCGATTAGGCCGTTAGGACCATGTTGTTCGGTTGATCCAATGGGAATAATTGTGCCGGAAGAACGTCGCAGGTAAGCCTCAACCTCTTGCCAAGTGCAAAGCTGCAACAACATGCCGCCGTCTCTCCTACGTGTTAGCGTTACTATCGAGGAAATCGAGCAGGACGCGGTTGAACGCTTCCGGCTGCTCGACGTTAGACAGATGTGAAGCAGAGTGCAGGACGACCAACTCAGCTGACGGAATCGCCGTATGGATGGTACGCGCCATTTCCACCGGCGTCGCTGGATCGTCCTCGCCAACGATCACCAACGTCGGACAACTGACTGCATGCAACCGGTCAGTTGCATCAATCTTCGGGATGGCATGGCAGCAGCCGATGTAACCGTCCGGCGGTGTCTGCCGCAGCATCTCTCGCACTCGGTCTGTCACGTCCCGACAGCGCTCCCGAAATGGCGCGCTGAACCAACGCTCAATGGTCGGTTCCACCATCGGCTCCATGCCACCCGTCTGCACGGTGCGTATTCGTTCCTCCCATAGCGACCAAACAGCTTGTGGCCACCGACTTGTCGTATCACAGAGTACCAAGTTGCTGATCATCTCCGAGTGCTCGAGCGCAAACAGTTGGCCAATCATCCCACCCATCGACAATCCGACAAAATGTGTGTGTGTGATCCCGAGTCCAGTTAGGAGCCCATGAACATCCGACACCATCTGTTCCAGAGTGTAGGGCCCCGAGGGAGCGCTGGTCTTACCGTGGCCACGCGTATCGAATCTGAGCACACGATAGCGTTCCTTAAGAACCTCCGCCTGGGCGTCCCACATAGTGAGATTGCAGCCGAGCGAGTGGCTCAGCGTCACTACTGGACCAGCACCTTCGATCGTATAGTGGATGTCGATGCCGTTGGTCGTAAGTCGCACGCCACCTCCGCTAAGGAACAACCAGTATCGTCGTTACGTTACCACCGTACCTGAACATTCGGCTAGCGAAAATGACACATCGAACCCTGGCCAGGCGAGGAGCGAGCCTATTCGGCGATTGCTGCACCGTCTCCCAAGCCGCCGGATCACAAGCCCCGCTGGAAGCGTCTTTTCGAGCGCCGTAATCCTTTGATTGGCCGGCTGGTCGATTAGATCCTCTCCCTCGAAATACAGACAATCGAAGAAGAACACTGTCACAAATGCTGTCAGGCTGGCAACCATGCCGCCTGATGGACTGCGACAAACAAACATTAAACGGATAATAATGATCGGCTCCCTTAGGGGCTAACAGACCCATCTCTTTTCTTTCGGCTTGTGTTCTGATATTTCTTCGGCCACAGTTAACCGACTGTTCAGGTGATCAATTTGTTATAGCTGTCACAGGAGCCCATGATGCTTACTTTACCACCGCGTCGAGGCGAGAAACCCAAGACTCACTATGGCCTACCACACCAACAGTTGGACCAAAATCCACCGCCGCACATTTATGCGAAGTTGAAAGATCGTGCCTTCGATTTTCCGTTTATCGAGCGACGCCCGAGCGTCATCTCAGTACCCGGGGCTGAGGCATTATGGCTGCAAGAGGAGGGAGGACATAGCTGTGCCGAGGCCTTTATGCGCGGCAACGAATTCGCACACGTCCATCCACCGTATGATGGCAGCATGCATATGATGCTGCCGCAGCATCACGTAGCCGAGCTCATCGAAAAAGGCTGGGGAGAGGTCCACCCACTGGTACCAGAAGGACGCATGCCGCCGACATTGGTCATGGTCTTTGGTCCTCGCGACGAGAAGGAGTTAGATGTAATCATGACTTTGATCGATACCTCATATAAGTTCGCGCGCGGTATTTGAGTCTTGTTAGGCTTGCATGCGCGAGTGGGCCACGATTAGGCTCGTCTAGCTAAGACCGGCGCTTCGAGTAAAACCGCGCTGCTCGCGGCCGCGCCACCCGCCATTGTTCATGCCCGGCACTGTGGGTGCGCTAGGCTTCGATTCGCGTGCCGTACACGGGCGCATGCTCACCACAAACCGTGCGTAGCCTTCTGCGGAAGGCGGCCCGCGAAGGGTACACACTAAAGAAATACAGATGCGTCTCACATTTGCAATCTGAGGCGCCGAACTTACTGATGGGTGTGGACACGCGATGCGCATGCTTTAGCACCTTCCCCCACTGATGTTCGCGTAACAGCGCATCATAGGAATACCAGACTTCCTCGAGCTGAGTCACTGCCCGCAGGTAATCGATGTGCCAATGCGACCGGTTGGCTGTCCGCAAATGGTGCGCCACTCGCGCGCAGACGCCGCCAGGTCCGAAGGCACTTCCAACGTACACGTAAAACCCGGGTTGCAGTTGGACATGACCGAGCCGTCCTATGTGCACGAGCTGCCTAGATGGGGCGCTCAAAACCAAGGCATATGTTCCAGGCCGCGGCTTGAGCGTCTGCGGACTCAGACCAGCCGATGCACTTGTGGAACGCACTGAGCCAGTCCTAGCGACCCCTGAAGGCACCGCGCTTGAGATCGTCCTCAAACTCGTCGGTCCAACGCCGGCCGATACCCGTACGATAATGCCTCGTCACGTCTGTATCCTTACGGCGAATTACCACCCATCCTCGTGGATGCTCGACATCGCCGTCTCCATATGGGTCGGGTTTCTCCCTCAATTCAAAGTCACTCTCCCCGTATCCGTACCAGTCCAGCGATGCACGGTATGAAACTAGCTCAGCGTCCGACACCAGCTTACGTCCCATCCCCATAGGCACCTCCTTTGCCTTCACGTTCAATTCTGCGCCGCCTAGTCTCCCGTTGTCCATATCGACTTTTGGCTATACTCTTCCCGTTGCAGGGCCCATGCTGAAGGTACATGCAACTTATGTATGGGTTCTGTGAATTTTGCCGCCTAAGGGCTGCGAAAAATTTACGGAGCTGTGGCAACGACGGACCCCAGCAGGATAACTAAAAACGACCTGGAGACCGCGCATCAGCGCGGGAACTTTCGCAATCAGAGAAAAGCTAGCGCAGCCGGCTCGGCAGCTGCTGCTTAAGAAGCGCAATGTGCGCAGGACCAATACCACAGCAGCCCCCGATTAGCTGCAGGCCTTGTGCAATCCATCTCTTGGCTTCAGTCACGAGATCCTCTGGCGAGATAATGTCCACAAACTGCCAGTTAGGCATGACAAAATAACCTGAATTGGGGTAAGCACCCAGGGGGCCAGACCAACGCTCGCGCACCATCGCCAGTCCAGAGTTGGTATCCGTCACATCGCTATGCATCACAGTCATGACAGCTCCACCCATGCCGACAACCGTGTCTAGCAGCTCGCTAAAGTCTCTGTCTGGGTAGTCGTGCAGTGCCAGACGCGACTCATTCGGTATGCGCTGACAACTACAACCGATCCATACTGGTAGCCCGGTCGCAACCGCAGCTTCAACCGCCGGTGCCGCCACTTCAGGTTTCTGCATCATCTCAAGCGCGATCAAATCCACTCCGGCTTCCGCCAATATGTCTGCCTGTTCGCGGTAGGTGGCACGCAAGGTCGAGGGCCTCAGCCACTTGTCCGGGTCTTGCGAGGCCATAAAGTCTGACATAGAACCTGCAATCGCGACCGGGTGGTCAGCGGCATTCTCACGTGCCTGTCTAGCAATCTCCACCGCTCCGCGATTAATGATCTCGACATTGTCTCCAAAGCCGGCCGGCTCCAGTAAGTGACGCGCACCCGCGAACGTGTTCGTGATGATTACGTCAGCGCCTGCTCGAATATAGTCCTCATGCACGCTCCGAACTACATCGCCATGTTCAGATACGGCGATACCGCTCCAGGCGATGTCGTGCATTAGCACGCCGCGTCTTTGCAGCTCCGTGCCGGTGGCGCCATCGAGGATAATGATTTCCTCGCGTTCAATACGCTCGTGGAGCCAGCTGGGACCAGTGATTAACTTTGTTTCCACCGCGTCTTGGTCGGCGTGCTATCTGGGACTTTCTGTCTGTTCCTCTGTGAGCGTGCCGACATCAGAACAGTCTACCGGTCGCGGGTAGCTTCGCCAAGCATATTAAAATACCGCTTGCCTGCAATCGTTCCCATTGGCTCCCCCGTTCAGCTCTGGTTCAGGATGCTCGCGTTAGGATGATGTCAAGCTCGCCGGCTCGAGTTCGCACGACCGGGTGGGTCGGATCAACTATAGAGGAGAGACCATATGAAAAGGCTGTCTGTTATCGTTGTCCTGGCAACTGCTGTCGTTGTGGTACCGACCACCTATGCGGGGCACATGGTAGACGAACGCGACAATGACGCATTTTACGACGAGGCGCGCGTGGTCGATGTGGAGCCCATTAAGCGAATCGTGCATGTCTCGATCCCCGAGCGCGAGTGCTGGGACGAGAAGGTGCATTCTCCGGAGGCACACGTGAATGCAGCGGACGCGGCAAGGAATGTGTTCGTCGGCGGCATTATCGGCGGGATTATTGGCCATCAGTTCGGCAGCGGCCGGGGGAAGGACGCGGCAACACTCGCAGGCACTCTGATTGGCGCTTCCATTGCTCACGATCGCGCAAAGAAATCATTGCGCGCCGTGCAGGATGACTATGTCGCCTATGAGCAGCGCTGTCGCATCGTTCATCAACAGCGCACCGAAGAGCGAGTTGATGGTTACTGGGTGACCTATCGCTACCAGGGCGAGATGTTTAGAACGCGTCTGCCCTACGATCCCGGGGCCCAGATACGTATTCGCGTTCGCGTCACCCCGGTGCACAATTAGCGGTATATGGATCCAACAAGCGAGAACGGGCCGGCGCTTGTGGCACATCAACCTCAAAGGAATGTCCCTGGTGTGCACTTTTGCGCCCTCTAGTACGAAGACACCTCGGCCAAAAACGCCTTTGAAATCGCCCAAGTTCTCCTTGTAGCCCTTCGGGTTTCTGTCCTCTCTCAACATCGAGACACCATGCACACCAAAGCTGGCGCGGTGGCGCTTGATGTGGCTGCCTTTTGTCCAGCTCAGATCACATCGACGGCCTGTTCGGTTTCGCTCACACCGGCAGTGACATAAGGCGGGATTGTTACTTTACCGGCGGCCTTCTTAATGAGATTTTGATCGTCATGGTGCGCGTTAACGCTAGCGTCCAGCCACCCTATGCCGAGCTAACGTTCCTAGACGCGAACAATCAGGCTCTCTACAAAACTAGGACCGATGATCCGAGCTAGCCGTTGATCGCACTGACTGCTACCATGCGGGTTCTCTCGGCTCCTTGCCTACTGGCCACTAAAGTTCGGCGGCCGTTTTTCGACAAACGCGGCAATGCCCTCGTGACCATCGCGGGTTGTCGCCATCTGAGCAATGGCCCGCGTCTCAAGTTCCATCTGAGTCTCTAGCGTCCCACTGAAGCTTTCGTTCAGCAATCTCTTAATCGATCCGAATGCTAGCGTCGGCCCGTTGGCAAGCGTTGTTGCCAGCGCCTCAGCTTCCTGCATAAGGTCAGCGTCGGGAACTACTTTATTAATCAGGCCCCAGTCGAGCGCCTCCTGAGCACTGAGGCGGCGATTCGTCAACAAGAGTTCTTGCGCCCGCCTTAATCCGATCAAACGGGGCACGAAATACGTCGCACTACCGTCGGGGGAAAGTCCAACTGCAGTATAAGCCATGGTGAACTGGGCCGATGCGGCAGCCATCACGATGTCGGCGGAAATAGCAAGACTCATGCCCGCCCCCGCCGCGACGCCGTTCACAGCAGCAATCAGCGGTGTGTCCATGCGGGCAAAGCGCGACGTGGCGGCGTGCAGATAGGTGGTTATCTCCTTCAATACAGAGGAAATTCGATCGCCAACAGCGGCAAACCCCTTTAGGTCGCCGCCGGCGCTGAACATCTTGTCACCCGCACCGGTAAGCAACACCGCCCGAATCTTCCGGTCCTCGTCACAGCGGATCGCGACATCCATGAGTTCCCGTGCGAGCGTGAGGTTAATGCTGTTCGCGGCATCTGGCCGGTTCAGAGTAACGCGTGCCAGGTGTTCATGAACATCGAATAAGATGGTCTCGTAAGTCATTTGTTGTCTTCCGTTCTGGACTAATAGGTTGAGTGAGGGTCAGCAGCGAATAACACAGGATTGGATGCTGATTTCGGTCGGCGGCTAAGATTACAACACTTCTATCTTCCGCCGACACTCTCGCAGGGCATCGGCCATCTGCATGCCGCTCTGGATACGTTTTTTGACATCTTTGTGTAAGGCCCTGTTCACGATCTGGCCTGCACAAGCTGGCAGATCCGCACGTGCTTTGCGCACATCACGGTGCTTCTTATTAGCGATTTTGTACATAAGGCCAGACAGCGAATCATCGTCGAACGGCAACTCACCCGTCAACAGCTCATAAAAAGTTACGCCGAGGGAAAACAGGTCCGAACGCCCATCCAGTTTTTTGTTAGTTAACTGTTCGGGCGACATGTAGCACGGCGTCCCAAGAACGATGCCAGTCTTCGTCGTCCTGGCGTCAACCAGGCAGGCGACGCCGAAATCAGTTACCTTGGCGTTGCTGTTCTCGCGATCATAAATGATGTTAGCGGGCTTGATGTCGCGGTGAATGACTCGTTGGCCGTGTGCGTACTCCAGCGCCTCAGCCACCTGTATCATGATGTCGAGCACCTCAGCCACGGGAAGCAAATTTTCGGGCTTGCAGTAGATCGATAAGTCCTCGCCTTGCATATAGTCCATCGCAATGTAAGCAAGATCCTGCTCATCACCGACATCGTAGACGGTTACGATGTTAGGGTGATTGAGGCGGCCAGCCGTTCTTGCCTCGCGAAAGAAGCGCTCCTTGACCTCTGCTAACCTTTCCCCCTCGAACTCTTGCGACAGCGCCAACGTCTTGATGGCTACGACGCGACTGAGTTTTGGGTCCCTGCCGAGGTAGACGACACCCATCCCGCCCTTGGCAAGTTCCTTTTGAATCTGATAGCGGCCGAGCATGGGTTTCTGTAGGCCTTCAGCATCGAGTATCAGACTGCCCGTCGTTGAAGTGCCAACGCCACCACCCAAAACCGTGTTCTCTTCTATGGCCTTACTGCGGGCAAGCCGCTCTTGCACATCCCGGAACCTGCGTTTATGTGTCGCGATGTGTTGGTATACATTGCGCGCCTTGTTGAATTGACGTTTGCGTTCAAAATCGAGTGCTAGATTGTAGAGCAGCTCCAGTAACGAGTTATCCACGTGACACTTGCGAAACTTATCAAACGCAATGTCGAGCTGACCTTGAGATTGGAACGACAGTCCTAGCATGCGGCTGGACTCAGACAGCTCAGCCTGGAAGCCTTCCAGCCGGTCCTGTACAAGCCCCTTACCCGCGAGCAAAAGGTGTCCACACATGAGCGCCACCGCCGGCGCCATCAACGGGATCCGGAGGGCCTCCAATATCATCAGTACGAATTGCACATTTAACATAACGATCAGCAGCAAGCCGCTCAATGCCAGGCCGGTGCCGACCCGCAGGCCTGGCAGGATGAACATGAGATAAAGCGCCACCACCACAAAGGCACCGACTCGCCCCCAATAAGACAATGAGGGGGCACGGTAAAGATCACCATTGAGTAGACTCGATGTCGTGTGTGCCATCACCATCACCGGTGGCATCGGTTCCCCGATCGGGGTTGCCAACCGCTCGACAAACTCAGAAGCAGTCAGACCGATCAGTACCACCTTACTGCGGAAGACCTTGGTGGGTACTTTCTTTTTCTTGACCTCATGGAACGCGAAAACCTGAAATGGCGGTTTATCATCACGTGGCTTGTAAAAGAACGGATACGCACGCAAGCGCGAATCCGTGTTAATCATACGTCTGCCTAGTTTTACGCCATGACCGGGTTGGACCTGGATGTCGGTGCGTTTGAGCCCTAAGCTGGCGGCCGCCATAGCAAGCGGGAATGAAGGCAGGTACTGATCGCCATAAGACAAGACGAGCGGAGCGGCGCTTACAACCCCATCCACCGGCGGATACGGCATGCCTAAGCCAATACCGGCAACCGCCTGCGCTATCACGGAAATCGGCGCGTCCACCCTGTCCGCATACAAGGGGGCAGCCGGCTGCATGAGCGCCGGCAAGTAGGCTGAGCCCTTGTCATCCTGGCGGTTGATGTTGCTCAACGTGTACTTGTGCAGGGTCTTCGGCAACGCCGCGACATCGGAAGGCCGCTTGTCGCTGGCATGGTAAGGGACGGCGAGCACCACGCGGCCCTTTCTGAAGCTCGCCGCTAAGCCACGGTCGGTATCGAGACGAATTACCGCCCGCTTGAGCAGCGCGTTCGCCTTCTTGCCTAAGGCATTTCCATGGACCTTGCGCAGTTCGCGCAGGACGGCCAGGCCGCGCTCGTTCTGAGATACGTCGAAAGACAGGGTGTATCCAATGGCCGCCGGACGGGCCGCCAGCAGCTGCCTGTTGACCTCGGCCAGAATGTGCCGGGGCCACGGCCACCGTCCCAATTGCTCTAGCGAGACATCGTCGATGGCGATCACCACCACATGTTCATTGGGGGGGCGGGTCAAGGAGTACCGTACGCCCAGATCATAGGCCTTGCGCTCTAAGCCTTGTAGCGTGTCCGTACCGGCCGTCAAAAAAACGAACAGGGTAACGGCCAAGCCGATGAACCAGTCTTTCTGCCAGAAACCGGTTTTCACAATGATGCCTTAGCAGCCAACGTTTATCCCCACCACTTATAAAAGGTATATACGATCACATGGGGATATATAAAGGAGGATCCGGGTCTGGCGTTGCCCGGCCTGTCCCTTTTCCCACCCGACAGCCTCAATCGTCTTTTCTGATGCGATGCGAAAACCAGAGCCAAACTTGTCGACAAAGTGCCGGAAGTGTAGGTTGAATCCGGCCGTACTTGGTGCTGTTTTTGACGCGACGGACCCGGTCAAAACGCGAGAACTGCTGGAGCGGATCGAGAATGAGGGCGCCGCGGTATGGAAACTGGCAACCACCTCGTAAACCTAAAGCGACGCGCCGATCAGGTAAGTGACTCAGAAAAGAAAAAAACACAAAAAGAATCCTAGACGAACTGCGTGAGCTTCTCCACGGAAGCTAGCAGTATAACAATTGACTGGTGGCCCCAGTAGGGCAAGGTAGACGAAACAAAGCACTTCTTGATCCCGCCGAAGCGGCTCGCTATCAATGGCAGCTCCGTGATCGGTACCTCCTTATTGCACCACGCCTCACCCCCGGGCGAAATTGTCGAATGGAACAGGACAGTGGAACGATAGCGCGAACCTACGACCAACGGGGGCCGCCGCTCTCACCCACTAACTTGCAGGCCCCGAGGGTCGTTCCGAGCTCGGTCCGTTGCTACTTAGACGCTTGCCTCCCACAGGCGATCCGCGTACGATGGATTGAGCGGCGAAGAACAAATTGCCACGCCTCTTTTCACAGGAGGCCCTGATGGAACCGGGGTGGCTGGGACGCAGCAGTAGAGCATTAATAATAAGACAACAAGTGAAAGCGCGCACACACGTTCAAGGGGTAGGCCTGCGTGCGCGGGCTTCCTCGTCTCCAGAAGTTTTTCTCAACCCAAAAGCAGCTTGTAGCCAGTTCACCTAGTCTAGACGGCTGTCGTTTATTGCCGCCGGGTGGCAGGCGTTGAGAACAGCGGATGGACAACACATCGGGATCGTGAATCGCCCCGATCAACTGGTGCGTTCAACTCTCGATGCGTCGGATAGAAAGAAATGCTAACCACGCGCTTTATGGCCAGGCCGACAGGAGTTTAGATCATGAGCGACATCTTTATTAGCTACGCGAGGGAAGATCGGGATCGGGCGCAAGCCATCGCGCAGGCGCTCGAAAAGCAGGGTTTGGCTGTGTGGTGGGATCGGAACATCCTGCCCGGGGGGACTTGGGATAAGGTAATCGAGAAGGCCCTCGACGAGGCGAAGTGCGTCATCGTGCTCTGGTCAAATGCGTCGGTGCAATCCGACTTTGTGAAGGAGGAGGCCGAGAAAGGCAAAGAGCGCGGCATTCTGGTTCCCGTACTAATCGATGACGTAGAGCTCCCATTCGGATTCGCGCGCTATCAGGCTGCCAATCTGGTCCATTGGAGGGGTGGCCTCACTCACGCCGAGTTCAAGGAGCTCTCCCAATCGGTGGCACAAAAACTCGGCCGCGAGGACAAAGTGGAGTCCGAGACCGAGCCCGCACAGCAGACGGCCGAGGAGGAGGCACAGCTTGAGATCGAGGCTGCACGGCGCAAGGCCGAAGCCGAACGGCAGCAAGCCGAGGAGGAGGCAGGCCAGAAGGCTGAGGCCGAACGGCAGAGGGCCGAGGCCGCCCGGGTCGCAGAGGCCGTCCAACCGCCTGAACGGCCCGCTGCAACACCCTGGCTGCTGCAACCCGAACGCTGGTTCTCTCCGACGATCGCGGTCCTGACTGTCGTAGTCGTCGTCTTCATCTCCGCGGCCGCCTATTTCTTCATCCAGCGTAACGCGGCGCTCCAGGAGCTCGAGGCGCTTCGCGCTGGTGAGACCGATGCCACGGTCAGCGACGCCAAACTGGTCCGGGACTACGAGAAGTTTAGGGAGACCTATAGCGTCTACCTCTACTTCGACTCCGCCCAGGCTGACGATGTTAAGGGCAAGATCAAGGAGTTCAAAACCTCCGCCGCGGCGTTCGCCAAGGTCAAGCAGGACGACAAATCGGATTCCCTGACCGTCCGCCAGCGGCTTGATCGCTGGCAGGACTACCGGCCAGCGCGCGACGTGGGTCCCGAAGCGAAGGAAAAGCGCACTCGGGTCGCAGCGCTGGAACGCGTGGTCGAACAGCTCGCGGAGCTTTCGAATCGCGAGAAAAATACCACGGTCAGCAACGCCGAGGTGACCGAGCTGGTCGCGGCCTACGAGGAGTTTTCGAACACCCAGGGGGACCACCTCAACTCCGCCGAGACCGTGCGAGTCGAGCACAAGATCGTAGCGTTCAAGGAGCTCAAGGACCATCGGGCTCGCGAGGTCGATGCCACGGTCAGCGACGCCAAACTGGTCCGGGACTACCAGAAGTTCTTAGAGATCCATAAGGACCACCTGGACTCCACCATGGCCGCGCGAGTCGCCGACAGGATCAAAGAGTTCAAAACCTCCGCCGCGGCGTTCGCCAAGCTCAAGCAGGACGACAAATCGGATTCCCTGACCGTCCGCCAGCGGCTTGATCGCTG
>JBHIDJ010000041.1:0-24063 GCA_046760105.1 Acidiferrobacterales bacterium
TATTGAATCAAGACGCGGTATCGGATTTTGGCGGTAAAGCCTTGCCCGCGCCCTCTGGGATCTGCTTTTCAGCAGCTTTGACTTGACTCTCGCGATAAGCAATAAACGTAGCCGCTGCGAAGATCGTGATGCCCCCAATCCAAATTCCTGCATCTGGTACTTCTTTGAAAAGCATGTAGCCAATCAACGCACCCCAGATAAGCTTCATAAAATCGAGCGGCAGTACAGCCGTTGCTTCCGCCATGCGGAATGACTGCGCCATCCCCATCTGTGCTAGGGTGCCCGAGACTCCGACGAAGACAAGCCAGACCAGCTGTTCCCCATTCGGCCATTGCCAGAAGAATAAAGCTGGCACGAGTGATAGCGGTGTCATCAACAGCACCATATACGCCGTTATGGTGACGGCGGAGTCGGTACGCGAAAGCATCTTGATAATAATGATCGCGCACGCCCAGATAGCGGCCGAGCTCAGCACCAGTAATGATCCGACATCAATGGTTTTAATGCCAGGGCGGATGATGATTAATGCGCCTATGAACCCGACGATCAATGCGCTCCAGCGCCAGGCAAAAACCTTTTCGCCTAGAAAAATGATTGCCAGCAGCGTCGCAAACAACGGTGCCGTGAAACCGAGCGCCTGCACTTGCGCAAGTGGCGTCAGCGCAAGACCCATAAAGAACAAGAGCATCGCCACCACATTGATCAATGCGCGTGACATATGCAGACCAAATCTCTGAGTGTACAGAGGCGCCAGACCTTGGCGAACGAACCACGGGGTGAGTACGAGCAAACCAAAGAAGTTGCGGAAAAAGGCGATTTCGAAGGGATGGAGGTGCAGTTCGATCGAGACGTAGCGTACGCCAGCATGCATGCTCGCAAACGCGATGGTAGAGGCTACCATGAACACGATGCCAAGCAGGGGCGACGGTGTGTGTGCGAAACTTTTTCTTATGGTCGTAAGTACGGACAACAAGAATAGAACTCCCGTGGTCTAGCTGTCGTGTTTCGAATGATACGGTTTTTACTGTGCACGCGCATTTTACGGAGCAAGGTGGCCAATTTTGATCTTGATGAGTACTGTCCAACCGCCGAGACGGCATGCACTGGCCCTCCCGGAGCAGCTCCACTCTCAGCCTCCAGGGTTGATCACTAAATAAACGCACAGCCCTTGGGAGAAATCGTAGGGGGGTAATTGGGTCTGTCGGCTACGCACCCCGCAAAACGGGTCTCGCCCATGGTTCTGCGTGCCGCTCGGTGCTACCCTAACACGATCCATAGTTTAGCTAGCGCATACTGGTGGGGTTCCCATGGCATTGAAAACTATACTCGTGCCGTATCACGGTAACGATGCAGCCCAGAGCGCTCTAGAGCTCGCCTACTTGGTCGCTGCGCGGTTTGGTAGCTATATCGAAGGCCTCTTTGTGCGCCAGCCTCCCCCGATCATCGCCGGTGAAGGCATTACCATACCTGGTGAATATCTCACCCAACTTGCCGAAGAAGGTCGCCGCCTGGCCGATAATGCGCGCGCCCGTTTCAGCGGCTTCATGGAGGAAAAGGGTGTCCCGCTGAAGGATGTCACGTTCGCTAGCGACGAACCATCGGCGGGATGGCGCGAGGTCGAAGGGCTAGAGGGCCAAATCGTCGGTGACCACGGCCGCTTATTTGATCTCATCGTGGTTGGCTGCGCGACAGAACGGTCTTCCGCTGATCGTAACGCGATGTGTGAGGCCGCATTATTCGAAAGTGGCCGCCCCGTTATGGTCGCGTCGCCCGCATCTCCGCAGAAGTTGGGCGAGATTATCGTAGTTGCCTGGAACGGCAGCACAGAGACAGCACGCACGATCGCGATGGGGATGCCGTTTTTGAGTACGGCTAAGAAGGTCGTGGTGCTTACGGTAGAAGGCGGTACGGTGCCTGGGCCCTCCGGCGAACAAGTGGCGAGTCATCTCACGCGCAACGGCATCAAAGCCGAAGCCAAGCTTGTTGAGCCGCAAGGTAGAACAACCGGGGTTGCTTTGCTGGAAGAAACGGATGCGATTGGTGCGGATCTTATGTTGAAGGGTGCATTCACGCACAGCCGGCTGCGCCAACTGATCTTCGGTGGTACGACCCAACATATACTATCGGCGGCAGCGATACCGGTGTTTATGGCACACTGACCCCTTCCCCCCCTCCCCAACCCTCCCCCATGCGGGGGAGGGAGTGCGGCGTAATTCGCGTTCGCGCTATAGATTAAGCGCTAGACCCTGCGGTCAGTCGCTGACACTGGAGACCTAAAGTGATACAAGCATTCCTTGGCAGTGTCCCAAAAACGACTCGAGGAGTACAAAGCATGGGTATGCCGATCTTTCATATGGTTAGCGGTGCGCCGCAGCCAGTCGCGCCCTACAGCCATGCGGTTGAGATCGACGGTTGGCTCTTTGTCACAGGGCAAATAGCGAGCGACCTTCAATACGATCCAGCGACGATGCCCACGGGTATTGAGGAACAAACGCACAAAGTCATGCAGAACTTATGCACGGTGTTGAGGGGCGCGGGTGCGGATCTTGAGCATGTTGTTGCGGCGCGCGTCTTTCTCACTCATTTTGATGAAGACTACGACAAGATGAACCGCATTTACGCAAGTTACTTTCCCGAGGACAAACGCCCCGCGCGGACCTGTGTCGGTGTCACCGCGCTCGCAGGTGGCGCACGCGTGGAGATCGAGTTTATTGCGTGCAGAGCTGGGAAATAGCAGACTTGCTACAAGCAAATATGTCACCCAAGTCGCCGAGAGACAGCCATGAAGCTTAGTGACACCCAACTCAAACATTTTGACGAGGACGGTTTCCTGATCCTGCCGGCGCTGTTCTCCATGGAAGAAGTCGCGCTGATGCAGGCCCAGCTCCCCAAACTTTTCGCGGAGCGGTGTCCAGAGAACTTCCGTGAAAAAGGAGGCGACGTAGTACGTACAGCGATGGGGTTACATCTACGTAACGAGGTTTTCGCTCGCCTCGTACGTCACCCCAGGCTATTGGAACCGGCGATGCAGATCCTCGGCGAGAAGATGTACATCCAGCAGGTCAAGGTGAATGCGAAAGAAGCTTTCTCTGGGGAGGTTTGGCAATGGCATTACGATTTTGCCACCCATCATGGCGAAGACGGCGTACCGAAACCGCTGGCGTTAAACCTCCATGTATTCCTAGACGAGGTCAATGAGTTCAACGGACCCCTGGTCTTTATCCGTGGCTCACACAAGCAAGGACCCGCACCAACTAGTTTGGATACGGTTACCACCAGCTACCCGCTCTGGACGGTGGACAACGAAATCGCAACCGCGTTGGTTGCCGAAGGTGGTCTGATCGCCGCCAAGGGGCCCCCCGGTACGGCACTAATCTTCGGTGATTGCCTGGTGCACGGGTCCTCGATCAACATGTCGCCTTGGCCGCGGCGAATCTTCTCATTAATTGTTAATCCGGTATCTAACGCGCTCACGCGCCACAAGCGCCCCGACCACCAACACCATCGCGATCTGACACCGGTAACACCGCTAGCGGACGATTGCTTACTGGCTAGGGCATCAGCGTGAACGAGCCACATCCCGGTTACTTCACCACCGCCTTAGCAGACGCCGATCCACAAGTGGCGAACGCCGTTACAGATGAGCTCCGTCGTCAACAAGATCAGATCGAATTGATAGCGTCGGAAAACCTAGTGAGTCGTGCGGTGCTCGAGGCACAGGGCTCAATCCTCACGAACAAGACGGTCGAGGGCTATATCGGCCGGCGCTACCACGGTGGCGCCACTTACGCCGATGCGCTCGAGAAGCTCGCAGTTGAACGGGCGCAGGCATTGTTTGGCTGTTCGTATGCAAACGTGCAGCCGCATTCCGGCAGTCAGGCAAACCAGGTGGTGTTTCTCGCGTTCCTCCAACCCGGTGACACGATTCTTAGCATGGCACTGGCGGCAGGTGGCCATCTGAGCCATGGGGCTGCGCCGAATCTCTCTGGCAAGTGGTTTGACGTCGTGCAATACGGCGTGTCCGCGGGGACAGGGCTGATCGATTATGACGCTGCCGAACGGTTGGCGCGCGAGCACCAACCGAAACTCGTCATCGCTGGTGGATCGGCCTACCCGCGCATCATTGACTTTGCCCGTTTTCGGGAGATCGCCGACGTTAGCGGTGCCTTACTGCTGGTGGATATGGCGCATTTCGCTGGCCTTGTCGCCGGTGGCGCACATCCGAACCCTTTCCCGTATGCCGACGTTGTGACTACAACAACTTATAAGAGTTTGCGTGGCGCGCGCGGTGGTATCATCCTCGCGAACAACGACGCACTCGGAAAGAAGATCGATTCTGCGCTCTTCCCCGGCCTCCAAGGCAGTCCGATATTGCACGCCGTCGCCGCCAAAGCTGTCTGCTTGAGCGAAGCGCGGCGCCCTGAATTTCGCAATTACGCCCAGAGCGTTGTCACCAATGCGCGTCGTCTTGCGACAGCCTTGCAGGAACGTCGCTATACCATCGTAACCGGCGGCACGGACACGGCGCTAATGCTTGTCGATTTGCGTCCCCAAGGTCTAAGCGGCAAAGCCGCCTCGGCAAGTCTGGAGGCCGCTGGTCTCACCTGTAACAAGAATGCGATTCCGGGCGATCCACAACCACCTGCTGTCACGTCTGGTCTGCGTTTATCGGCGGCCGCTGGGACAACACGTGGATTCGGTCCCGAGGAATTCCAACTGATCGGCCAATGGATTGCTGACGTGCTCGACGCCCTCAACACAAATGTGGATGACAACACCGCCACTGAACGCGCCATTCGAGAACAAGTTAGTCGACTGTGTCGACGCTTTCCGATTTATTCGTGAGCCGTAAGTCGTTAGTCGTGAGTCGTTAACCCAGATCTCCTTCCTTCGACGCTTCACGGTTCGCGACTCACGTTTATCTTAGGATTCACGAGTTACGGTTAACGATTAACGGTTCACGGTTCACGGTTCACGAACTTATGAGCTTCCTCGATCGAATCAAAGAGTGCAACGACCACGATCTTGCGAAGTTTCGCCCGTTGTACATTGGCAGCCAACGACTCGGTTGGGTGCGCCACGATATGGCCACACGGCTCGCCAAATACTCAGCTGTGTTCGAAGTCACTGCTGACTCCGTAGAGCTTAATGCGCGGCTCGCGACTTTCGACGCGCGCTCGGCTGCGGTGAAAACTGTGCTCGAAGAGCTGCGGGATGCTGGTGCGATTCCGGCCTGGCGCGACGAAATGTATCCGGTGACAGTCACGTATGGTGCTCCGCCCATTTTGCAGATGGAACGAGCGGCCTTCCCCTGCCTCGGCATCCGCGCCTACGGCATACATATGAACGGTTACGTCCGCGACTGCGAAAACGTAAAAATGTGGATTGCGCGACGGACTTATGATAAGCCGACTTTCCCGGGCATGCTGGACAACATGGTGGCCGGGGGACTGCCCATCGGAATGTCGCTGCAGGAAAATTTGATCAAGGAGTGCGATGAAGAAGCTGGCATACCCCGCGACATCGCGCTGCGCGCGATCCCATCCGGAGCCATCTCTTATTGCAAGGAAGTGCCGGAAGGCATCAAACCCGATATGCAGTTTGTCTACGACCTAGAATTGCCGCGCGCACTCGAACCGACTCCCGTCGACGGCGAGGTGGAGGCGTTTTACCTGTGGCCGATCGAAAGGGTGATGGACATCGTCGCCAATACCACGGAGTTCAAATTCAACTGCGCGCTTGTGATAATTGATTTCCTCGTCCGGCACGGCTTCATCTCACCGAGTGATCTCAACTATATCGAGATCGTCAAGGGTTTACGACAATGATTTCAAGGTCGCAAGCTTGGCTGAATTCGTAAGTATGCATCAAGAAGAACTACAGACTACGAGTAGCAAGTAGCAAGTTCGAAGTAGCAAGTTACGACTCACTCATATGTTTTACTTGCTACTTGCCGCTTGCCACTTGCCACTAGACCCATAAAACAAGCAATACGATGTTGCCATCCCAACTTGGATAAAACCAGGCACGCCCTTCCTACCTCGACCGCTGAATGGCACCGCCGGGTGTGGACGCTGGCGGGACCGATCATTTTGTCCAACATGTCGGTCCCGCTCGTCGGTGCAGTCGACACCGCAGTGGTGGGCCATCTGCCGGACCCGATATACATCGGGGCCGTCGCACTCGGCGCCATCATTTTCAACTTCCTTTTCTGGGGATTCGGCTTCCTCCGCATGGGCACGACCGGCTTTGTTGCGCAGGCATATGGTGCCGGTGATGCCACCGAAGTCCGTTCGACGTTGGCGCGTGCATTGCTGCTCGCCGGCAGTCTTGGCTTAACCGTGATCATCCTGCAGCTGCCGATCCGCTCAGTTGCCTTGTGGGCGTTTGAAGGCAGTGTGGAGCTCGAGTCGTTGGCAGGTGATTACTACGACATTCGCGTCTGGAGCGCGCCGGCTACGCTCGCCAACTACGCAATTCTTGGCTGCCTGATCGGCATTCAGAACACGCGCGCTGCGCTCGCCTTGCAACTGATACTCAACATCACCAATGTCTGCCTGGACTTTGTGTTCGTCTTGGGCTTCGGCTGGGGTGTGGAAGGCGTCGCATTGGCCTCGCTGTTGAGTGATTATTTGGCATTGTTCTTCGGGCTCTGGCTGGTAAGCCGCAATCTCAGACGTATAGGTGGTAGATGGAACCGGGCGCATATCCTGTACGCGCCGCGCATCAAAGCGCTGTTGCACGTTAACTTTAATATCTTTGTGCGCACCCTCTGTCTGATCTTTGCATTCTTCTACTTTGCCGTGGAGGGAACCAAACTCGGCGAGATCACGCTGGCGGCTAATGCCGTTCTGTTGCATTTACAGCATTTTCTCGCCTATGGCCTCGACGGCTTCGCCCATGCCGTAGAGGCGCTTGCGGGTGGCGCCTATGGCACGCGTAACCGCAACGCCTTTCGTGCAGCAGTCAAGGCCACCAGTCTGTGGGCAATGATCGTCGCCTTTTCCTATACCATTCTCTATGCCGCCTTCGGCGGTTTCATCATAAGTATCATCACTGGTATCGAGTCGGTACGGGCGGCAGCAGTTGATTATTTGCCGTGGCTGTTGGTATCCCCGATCCTGTCCGTGTGGAGCTATCAGTTAGATGGCATATTCATCGGTACCACTCGACCAGTCGAGATGCGCAACGGCATGGTGTTGTCGCTCATTGCCTACCTCCTTGCCACATGGGCACTTATCCCTCTCTGGGGCAATCACGGATTGTGGCTATCGTTCATGATTTTTATGATTACACGAGCAGTTACGCTAGGCCTTTGGTATCCGCGCATCGAGCGTTCCATCGGATGACAAAGAGATGGGACAACGCCGTGGTAAACTACTTGACCTAACCGAGCAGACGGGGGAGGACTAGTTAGTGCGTGCGGCGTGGTTTGAAACATGCGGGTCAGCGGCTGAAGTGCTCAAGGTTGGTGAACAGGAAACGCCTGAGCCAGCGCATGGTGAGGTGCGTGTCCGGCTGTACGCGTCAGGCGTCAATCCGTCTGATGTCAAGAAGCGCGCGGGCCTACAGCCTGCACCCATCGACCAAGGACCGGTCATCCCACACAGTGACGGTGCCGGTGTTATCGATGCGGTTGGCTCGGGAGTTCCTAAGTCGCGAATCGGTGAACGCGTATGGGTCTACCAGGCACAGTATCAGCGCAGATGTGGAACCGCTGCAGAATATATCACCCTGCCTGTAGCGCGCGTGGTTCATCTGCCCGACGAGGCAGACTTTCATGTTGGCGCATGCATGGGGATTCCGGCGATGACCGCCCATCGTTGCGTATTTGCCGACGAGGCTGTCGCCGAACAAACGCTCTTAATCACGGGGGCCGCCGGGCGGGTCGGTTACTATGCTGTGCAGTGGGCCAAGTGGGGCGGTGGCCGCGTGATCGGCACGATCGGCAGTGAAAAACGGATGCGCGATGCGCGCGATGCTGGCGCTGACATGGTGGTGAACTATCGGGAAGACGATGTTGTGGCAGCTGTAAATGACTTCACCAAAGGCGCTGGTGTCGATCGCGTAATCGATGTTGAGTTTGGCGTGAACTTAGATACAACCCTCAAAGTGATTCGCACCGGCGGGGTGATCGCTACGTATTCCTCGACGCAGGTACCAGAACCAAAGATCCCGTTCTATCCGATGATGTTCAAATGCATCACGGTACGCTTCGTGTTGGTCTATGCAATGTCTGAGAAGGCGAAGGAACAGGCCGGCGCCGACATCATGAAGTATCTACAGCAAGCAAAACTCAAGCACCGCATAGCCGACGCGTACCCGTTGCACGATATTGCCAAGGCGCACGAAGCGATAGAACGGGGCAGCGTGCCGGGCTGTATTCTCGTAGAAATCCCTTAGGCCTTTGACCCGCCGTGGTATGGCTAACTGTAGCTTCTGCGGAACCCCCTTGCCCTCCAGAGCGGCGACCCTCACTGGTCCGATGCTGTATCTGTACGGCGACTGAGATAAGCGCTCAAGGCACGGGTATGACTTAGAAATGTTTGCCGCGGATTTATCACCGAGTAACCTTGTCTATCCGCACATCGGGGGTATTAGCCTATGAGCACATTGAGAGATCGTTCGCTCGCCGTTTTTCCCGCAGGCTCGAACGGCGAGTTCAATTTGCCGCCCGAGCTCACAATGGTCATCACTAACGGGAAGGGCTGCGAGCTATGGGACAGTGATGGCCGGAAGTTTCTCGACTTTTCCATCGGTTGGGGTTCGGTGCTCGTCGGCCACGCACACCCCAAGATCGTAGAGGCGGTGACCACTCAAGTACCACTAGGCTCTAACTTCGCTTATATCAACGAGAATGCACTGCTGTTAGCAGAGGAGATTGTGCACCTCAGCCCAGCTTGTGATGCACTGCGCTTCTGCGCTTCGGGCACGGAAGCGACTATGTATTGTCAGCGATTGGCAAGAGCGTTCACGGGTCGGCCAAGAATTCTCAAATTCGAGGGTGCCTATCATGGTGCCAATGAGGTCGGCGTTACCAGTTTGTTTCCGTCTAATCCTCCGGATTTCCCCGAACCGGCTCCGACCAGTGCTGGGATCGACCATATCGTCAAACACAATGTGCTGGTAGCGCCCTTCAACGATCTGGAGCTGACGCGTCGGATTGTCGCCCAGCATGCGCGCGATCTGGCGGCCATCATCGTCGAGCCGCTGCAGCGTTGCACTCCGCCCGCGCCAGGCTTCCTGGAAGGTGTGCGCGAACTAACACGCGAACAGGGTATATTGCTCATCTTCGACGAGGTCGTGACGGGCTTCCGGCTTGCCTACGGCGGTGCTCAGGAGTACTACGGCGTAGTTCCTGATTTGGTTGCATACGGTAAAGCATTGGGCGGCGGCTACCCGATTGGCGCGTTTGGTGGCCGCCATGAGATCATGGACATGGTGCGTGAGGATAGAATGGGCAGCGCGTCCTATGTTTGGGTAGCATCTACGCTCGGCGGTAATCCGATCTCGACAGCGGCGGCGCGTGCGGCGCTGTCAGTGCTGTCTAAAAACGGCGTCTATGAGCGGTTACATGCTGTCGGCCAGTACCTGCGGGACGGTATGCGACGAGTACTGAACCGCCGCGAGCTGATGGCCCAAGTAATCGGCGACGGGCCGCTGGCCCAGGTCGTGTTCTCGGATGAGCCCGTCCGCGATTACCGTTCCACCCAGCGTGCAGACAAAGAACGCGCGCGCGCGGTGATGCTCGAACTTTTCAAACGCGGCGTGTTTCTCAATCCCATGGGGACCAAGCTCTATGTTTCGATCGCGCACGATGAGGCGGTGTGCGACGCCTTCCTCGATCGCTTTGACGACGTGCTCGCTCACGGATTGTGAGAGTGTTAACCGTCAGCGAAACAAACCATCAAGATAGATCTCATGACTTACAACGTTTCCAAATACAAGGCCTACACGCAGATACGGAGTCAGCCTGATGAGCTAGCCCGCCTGCTAGATGCCTCGGAACCGATCAATGTCGCGGCCAACGCGCTCACTAAAGCTGAACGCATATTCACGGTCGGGACGGGGACGTCACATAACGCAGCATTGATCGCCGCCTACTGGCTGCGCGCTATCGGCCGTGAGACCTCGGCCTGGACATCATATGACTTCGCGGTCTACGGACCGGAACTTCGATCTACTGACGGTGCCATCGTCTTCAGCCACAGTGGTCGCAAGCAATACTCACAACGCTCGCTGGAACGGCTGCAGGTAGCAGGCGCAGCTGCCGTTTGGATCGCGGCCCAGAATCCGGACGTTAAGAACCGGGCAACCGTCACGCTACACACCGTCGCGCGCGAACCATCGTCCATGTTCACGGTCTCGCACACGGCGGCTATGTTGTTGACCGCCCGTCTCGTCGACCACATGCAACCCGGGAGCTTGGGTAATCTGAAAACGGTACCGGACGCGGTGCGTGCGGCACTGGCAACCGAAGCAGCTGTGCGCGAGCTCGCGCGTAGCTGGCGTGACGCCAGCGCCATTATTGCCGTGGGTGGCGGCCCGCATGAGGTGAGCGCATTCGAAGTTGCGATCAAACTCAACGAAGGGCCACGCATGCGGGCGCACGGCTATGCCATCGAACAGTTCCTGCACGGCCCACAAGCACAAATGCAGTCTGGCGATGCGCTCATCGCGTTTGCCAGCCCGGGGGCAGCGCTTGAGCGCACACAGGTCGTTGCGCAGTTCGGGCTTGACATCGGCTTACAGGTTGCATGGATCGGACCGATTGATGGTCCGGAAGACACGACGGTTTTGCCGGTAAGCGAGGTGGGAGAAAGGTTGGCGCCTATCGTGCAAGCCGTGCCGGCGCAACTGCTAGCGACACACCTCGCCGCTCAGCGCGACCTTGACTGCGACTCGTTCCGTGAGGACGAAGCCCCATTCAAACAAGCATACGATCGGTACTCGTTGTAAGAGATGTCTAAGGTTATGATCATCACCGGTGGCAGCCGTGGCATCGGTGCAGCGACGGCACGCCTAGCTGGGACTAAAGGTTTTGCCGTCTGTATTAATCACCGCGACAGCCTGGCAGAAGCGCAGGCCGTGATGCACGATATCGAGGCTGCAGGCGCAAAGGCGATTGTGGTACAGGCCGATGTATCGCATGAGGAAGATGTGCTGCGGCTCTTCGAAACCACGGACCGCGAACTCGGCACAGTCACCGCGCTTGTAAACAATGCAGGCTTTACGGGGCGTGCCGGTCGTCGGATTGAGGATATCGACGCACCAACGCTCTACAGTGTGTTCAATACTAATGCAGTGGCTTCGATACTCTGCGCCCGCGAGGCGATACGCCGAATGTCGACGCACCGTGGCGGACAAGGTGGCAATATCCTCAATATATCTTCTACCGCCACGCGCGCCGGCAGCCCCAACGATTGGGTCGACTATGCGGCCTCGAAGGCAGCCATCGACGTATTTACCCAAGGACTGGCGCGCGAAGTCGCCGCAGAGGGCATTCGCGTGAATGCGGTCGCACCCGGATTGACGGATACCGAGCTCCATGGGCGCGCCGGTGCCCCGAAACGGCTTGACCGCTATATCGCCCAAATACCCATGAAAAGAGCGGCAACAGCGCAAGAAGTGGCTGAGACAATACTGTGGCTTATCGCCGAGTCACCGGCCTATATAACGGGCGCTGTGCTCCCGGTTTCAGGAGGACGCTAGTGTTCCAGCCGCTTGCCTCGTTGCCCGACTCTTCGTAGTCTAGGGCTTTTCCACTCCTAGGCGCCGAGGGGCGAAACGGTGAGCGAGAAATCTCTGCAGAGATCAGCAGGTGCGCATCATTGGCGCGCAACCCTTGCAGACGCGAAAGCGGCACCCATTCCCGAAGGGGCACGTTCGGCACTCCTAATGCACCACGGCAGCATGAAGGTGCGTTACTATGCACCAATGAGTACCGACACGCAGCAACCACATGAGCAGGATGAAATCTACGTGATCGCCTCCGGCTCAGGCACGTTTGTCAACGGCGACGACCGTGTGCCGTTCGAACCCGGGGATGTACTTTTTGTGCCGGCCCAACAGGTCCACCGATTCGAAGACTTCACCGACGACTTCGCTACTTGGGTGGTCTTCTATGGACCCCGCGGAGGCGAAGGGGCTGAAGACGATGCGTAATCCCGCACTTCCACTCATCGCCCTGTTTATCCTGGCCCTTGCCCCCGCATGCACGGATGAGAAGGGCGGCGATGCGAAGCTCGAAGAAAAGACCACTGATAAGGCGACCGGGCCCCAAGTCAGCGTCAAGGCCGATAAGACCCACGCTGTCCAGCCGGGCGACATAATTACTTTGACAGTAACGGTAACAAACTTCACTCTGGATCCATCCAAGATCGGTCAGGCGAACGAGGCTAATATTGGCCATTACCGCGTCTACCTGGACAAGGCCAGTGTGGCCGACAGCGGGGATGGGTCGATAAAGGTCAACGTGCCTAGTGATATCACTGACGGGTCACATCGACTCCATGTGGTGCTGCACAATAACGATCGCACTCCGCTCACGCCGCCTGTGGAGGCGGGCGTGTGGCTGATCGTATACAGGCTGTAACCCTAAACCTTTACTTCGCTGCCCGAAAATAACAATCGCTTCATTCCGATCAACATATCGGGTCGCTTGCAGGCAAAACTGTTTGACTTCGTTCGGATTTGGCGTGATGATGTTTGGCTGAAAAAAATTCAATATCCATCACTTTGAAATTTGCCCTGTCACCCACTGGACAGAGCAACACTAAAGAAGAGAAAGAGGAGGAGAAAAAATGGAGACTACCGTCAAAGCGCTGGCTGTCGCCGCCCTCGTGACGACCCTGGTGTCCGCCCCCGCCGTCGCCGACGTGCCCGAATCGAAGGACCCGGTCATTCTGACCATTCACGACTGGACGGGTCAGTACATCACTACTCACATTATGGGGCGGGTACTGGAGGAAATGGGTTACAACGTCAAGTATCAGCAGGCTGATTACATCGCACAGTTTGCGGGTCTCGAATCGGGCGACCTACACGTCGCCATGGAGATGTGGGAGACCACCGGTAAGCAAGCGATGGAGGAGAGCCTTAAGACCGGCAAAACACTTGATCTGGGCGAGACCGGAATGGTCGCCATCGAGGAATGGTGGTACCCACTGTACATGAAGGAAAAATGTCCGGGCCTGCCCGACTGGAAAGCGCTTAACAAATGCGCCAAGGCCTTTTCCACAGCTGAGACGCATCCCAAGGGTCGCTACCTGGGGGGGCCGGTCACGTGGGCCGGCTTTGACGATGAGCGTGCCGAGGCATTAGGGCTCGACTATGAGGTCGTGCACGCGGGTACCGATGCTGCCCTGTTCGCCGAAATCAAATCGGCATATGAGCGCAAGGCACCGATTCTCGCATGGGTCTACACCCCGCACTGGGCCCCGATCCAGTTCCAGGGGGAATGGGTTAATTTTCCGCGTTATACCGATGAGTGTTATAGCGACCCGAAATGGGGTATGAATTCCAAGATGGCCTACGACTGCGGCAAGCCGCGCGGTTGGATCAAAAAAGTGGGCTGGAAAGCCGGGAATAAGAAGTGGCCATGCGCTTACCAGACCGTGCGCAACTTCAAGATTGACAATCAGTCCATGGGTGAGATGATCGGAAAGGTCGACCTGGAAGGCCAGAAGGTCGACGACGTAGTCGAAAACTGGATAAAAACGAACAAAGACACTTGGGATAAGTGGACCCAGTGTAGCTAAGCAGCATCCCGCCTGTTGATTAGTCGCCGGGCGCGGCGTGCGCCCAGCGACGCGAGCTACACATAGGTTAAGAGACGGCCGATGGTGTCGATCGACAAGACCTCACCGCCGGGTCGCAGGGATATTGTCGCGCCCGCGTCTACCCCCAAGATCTCCTGTAGAGCCCTGTGGAAAGTGTTTGGAAACGGGGCTGAAACATTTCTTGCTAATCACGATTTCGCACCCACCAACGAACAGCTGATCAACGCCGGACTGATCGGCGCCGTGCGTGATGCCAGCCTCGAGGTTTTCAAGGGTGAAATCTTTGTCATCATGGGATTATCCGGTTCCGGTAAATCAACGCTAGTGCGTTGCATGTCCCGGCTGATCGAGCCTACGACAGGAGAGGTGTTGTTCGAAGACCAGAACCTGCTGGCGACCTCCGAAAAAGAACTCATCGAAATCCGCCGACATAAAATGGGGATGGTGTTCCAACACTTCGCCCTCCTGCCACACCTGACGGTGTTGGGGAATGTGGCATTCCCGCTTGAGGTGCAGGGTGTCGACCGCGCCACCCGTGAGCGCCGTGCCCGTGAGATCGTCAGCCTCGTGGGCCTCAAGGGACGCGAGAACTACTACCCACGAGAGCTGTCGGGTGGTCAACAACAGCGTGTGGGTATTGCCCGCAGTCTGGCGGTGGAGCCTGAGATCTGGCTTCTTGATGAACCCTTCTCGGCCCTTGATCCACTGATCCGGCGTGAGATGCAGGACGAGTTCTTGCGCCTGCAAAACATGCTACAGAAAACCATCGTATTTATCACACACGATTTCGACGAAGCGATACGCCTAGCCGATCGCATTGCCATCATGAAAGATGGCGAAATCATCCAGATCGGCACGCCCGAAGAGTTGGTGCTGCAGCCGGCCACCGAATACGTCGCCGAGTTCACCAAAGACATTCCCCGCGCCAAAGTGCTTTCCGCGCGCGCGATCATGGCGCCGCTCAAAGACGGTGAGACCGTCTCCGGCAGCGTACCTGCCCATACCAAGGTGCAGGATCTTGCGGAGCAACTCGTCGATAGCCAGACAGATGTCGCAGTCACCGACGATAATGGCAACCCCATCGGACGTTTAAACCGTCAGACGGTGATCGATGTACTAGTGGGTAAAACGAGCGACTCATGAGCACCGCCATCGCGGTCCGCGAAGTACGCGATGGATTGCGGCTCCATCCCTGGCTCGTTGCGTGGGCTGCCGCATTCGCAGCCAGCCTGGTTATCTACCTGTTCCGGGACCTCTGGCCTTGGGCCTGGCAATATCCTCGCGAGGGGTATATCCCGCTGCGTTTCTGGATCAGTGACTTCATGAAGTGGCTGATTAATGACTTTGACCTTGGACTCTTTACTTTTAAGGAATTTACGCGATCGATCGCGTGGCTTCTCAACTGGCCGCTGACCACGGCCCAGGGGCTGCTCTCGTCGGGCTTTAAGCTCACGTTGGGTGAAAACGCGGTTGCGCACATCCCGCGCCTCTCGTGGCTGGCGGTCGTTGCGGTGGTCGCAATCCTGGGCTATTACGCCCGTAGTTGGAAGCTAGCTCTTCTCGCCGGCGCTTGTTTTTTCTATCTCGCCGTGTTCGGGCAGTGGGACAGCGCTATGGTAACCCTGTCCTCGATTATTATCGCGGTACCGATTGGCGTGATAGCAGGATTGCTCGTCGGTATCGTCGGATTCCGCCACCAACGTGCCGAGGCGGCAATCACACCTATCCTCGACCTCATGCAGACAGTACCGGTTTTTGCCTACCTGGTGCCGGTGCTGTTCCTGTTCGGCTTCGGGCCGGTGGCGGCGATGATCGCCACGATTGTCTACGCGATGCCACCGATGGTTCGCTGCACTATGCTCTCACTCAAGCAAGTGCCAACTGAGATTGTCGATTTCGGTCACATGGCCGGTTGCACGCGACGTCAACTGTTGTGGAAGATACAGATTCCATCGGCGCGCCCGACGCTCATGGTCGGCGTGAACCAGGTAATCATGTTATCTCTCAACATGGTGATCATTGCCTCGATGATCGGTGCTGGTGGTTTGGGGTTCGATGTGCTTTCGTCACTCAAGCGCCTTCGCATTGGCGAAGGTATTGAAGCGGGACTCGCTATCACCCTGCTTGCGATCGCGCTTGACCGGCTGAGTCAAGCCTTTGCCAATCGCCCTCCTCCAACACATCAGGAGATACCGCAGAGCTTTGTGCGCCGTCACCCGCATCTGGTTGCGGCACTGAGCGTGATCGCCGCTACCACACTCTTCGGTTTTTTTCTCCGTGCGCTGCAGTCTTACCCAGAAGGCCTGCTCATCACCACTGGACGGTTCTGGACGGACCTCGTCTCCTGGATCAACATCAACTTTTTCGATCAGCTCGACGCTGCAAAGTCTTGGCTTTTGCTCAACCTCCTGATTCCCATAAAACGCTTCCTATTGGCCCTCCCGTGGACTGCTGTCGCTGGACTTGTGGCACTGGCTGGATACCAACTTGGCGGGCTGCGTCTGGCCGCCGCGGCTGCTGCACTCACGTTATTTATGGCCGTGACCGGGAACTGGGAGAAGTCGATGATTTCGGTGTATCTGTGTGGTATCTCTGTGATCATTGCGTCATGCATCGGTATACCGATCGGCATATGGGCCGCACGCCGTGAGCGTGTTCACCGTGGCGTGCAAGTTATCATCGATACGCTGCAGACCCTGCCGTCTTTTGTTTATTTGATACCGGTAGTCATGCTATTTCGGGTTGGTGACTTCTCGGCGATGATCGCGATCGTCGCGTACGCGCTGGCGCCCGCCATTCGCTACACCGCCCACGGCATCCGCCAGGTCCCACCCTCGCTGATCGAAGCCGCCCAGGCATTCGGTTGTACCCGACGGCAGCTCCTGTGGCGCGTGCAGCTGCCCATTGCCCTGCCGGAAATCATGCTCGGGATCAACCAGGTGATCATGATGGCATTGGCCATGCTGGTGATTACCGCATTGGTAGGTACGCGAGATCTGGGCCAGGAAGTCTATATTGCGCTTACCAAGGCCGACACCGGGCGAGGTATCGTGGCCGGGGTGTGTGTCGCATTTATTGCCATCATCGCCGACCGCCTCATCAGTGCCTGGGCCAAACGTAAGAAACAGGAACTGGGGTTAGCCTAGTACTAGTAATAGCGGCGATATGGCAGAGAACAAAGAATGGTAAAGCCGTTTGTCCTTTGTCGATAATGGGACCGAATAAACACAAGAGAAAACGATGACCGACGCACGGGATAAAGCTGCGAAACTAGCTTGTTGGAAAAATCCAGTTGATCCGCAGCCGGTAAGCGGTGGCATTACAAACGCCAACTTTGTGGTCGACGATGGGGGCAGCCGATATTTTGTGCGTATCGGTGACGATATCCCCATCCATGGCGTCATGCGTTTTAATGAGGTAGCGGCAAGCCGCGCCGCCCACGCCGCGGGGGTTTCGCCGGAAGTGACCTACCACGAACCCGGCGTCATCGTGATGCGCTTCATCGACGGGCGCACACTACAGGCGGAGGACGTTCGCGAGTCGGCCAATCTTGACCGGATTGTGCCACTGATAAAGCGTTGTCACCACGAGATCCCCAAGCATTTCCGAGGCCCGGCACTCGTGTTTTGGGTCTTCCAGGTGTTACGTGACTATGCAAACACGCTGCGTGACGCATCCAGCCGAATGATGCCAGAGTTACCGCGGCTGATGACAGCGGCGGAGAAACTCGAACAGACCGTGGGTTCAATCAAATTACTGTTTGGTCATAACGATCTGCTCGCCGGAAACTTTATCGATGACGGCGAACGACTCTGGCTGATTGACTGGGACTATGCTGGTTTTAACAGCCCGTTGTTCGATCTGGGTGGACTCGCCTCAAACAATGAGTTTTCTGCTGGACAAGAGGATTGGTTACTCGAGACGTATTTTGAGACACCGGTGACCGACGAGCTGCGCCGGCGTTATGCCGCTATGAAATGTGCCTCGCTGTTACGCGAGAGCATGTGGAGCATGGTATCCGAAATCTATTTGACTATTGATTTTGATTACGTTGCCTACACCACTGAGAACCTGCAGCGGTTCGAAAAGGCGTGGGCTGACTTTCAGCAAATGTAACGAGCGTAATGCCTTCCTTCCCAACTCATGCGCGGGTCGTCATCATCGGTGGCGGCATCATGGGGTGCAGCACGGCCTATCATTTAGCGAAGCTCGGTTGGAAGGACGTAGTCCTGCTCGAACGCAAGAAGCTGACGAGCGGATCGACCTTTCACGCGGCAGGGCTTGTCGGCCAGCTGCGTAACAATGCCAACATCACACAGCTCCTTAAGAACAGCGTCGAGCTCTACGACAGATTGGAGAAAGAGACGGGTCAGGCCAGTGGTTGGAAAATGGTGGGTGGACTGCGTCTCGCCTGCAACGAGGCACGCATGATCGAGCTCAAGCGGCAGGCTACAACCGCCCACAGCTTCGGACTGGAGATGCACCTGCTGAGTCCCAAGGAAGCACAAAGACTGTGGCCGCTCATGGACATATCCGACATAGTCGGCGCCGCCTACCTTCCTACGGATGGCCAGGCGAATCCGTCTGATATTACACAGGCGCTGGCCAAGGGCGCGCGCCAAAGAGGTGTACAGATTATCGAAGGCTGTGCGGTTACGGCGATCCACGTAACGGGCGGGCGTGTCAGCGGCGTCTCGACCGAACAAGGAGACATTCAGTGTGAGATCGTTGTGAACTGCGCGGGCCAATGGGCTAAGGAAGTCGGCCGTTTAGCAGATGTGACTGTGCCAGTACAGGCGGTGCAACACCAATATCTGGTAACCGAACCGATCGAGGATGTGCGGCGTGACCTGCCGACGCTCAGAGACCCGGACCGACTCACGTACTTCAAGGAGGAAGTCGGTGGACTTGTCATGGGTGGCTACGAGCCAAGTCCTATCCCGTGGGCGCTCGACGGTATCCCCATAGATTTCCACTTCACGTTGCTCGATTCAAACTGGGATCACTTCGAACAGCTCATGGATCAGGCGCTCGAGCGCGTACCGGCACTGCAGCATGCGGGTATCAAGGAACTGATAAACGGTCCTGAGGCGTTCACGCCCGATGGCAACTTTATCTTGGGCGAGGCGCCGGAAGTGGCGGGCTTCTTTGTCGGCTGCGGCTTCAATGCGTTTGGCATCGCCAGCGGGGGTGGCGCCGGTCGTGCGCTCGCCGAGTGGATCGCGGACGGACAGCCACCGTTCGACCTATGGCCGGTCGACATACGGCGCTTCGGTCACGTGCACACCGATGATACTTGGGTACGCACGCGCACGCTTGAACTTTATGGCAAACACTACACGATTGCCTGGCCACACGAAGAGCACGAAAGCGCTCGACCAGTGCGGCTGTCGCCGCTCTACAGCCGACTGAAAGAACAACACGCCTGCTTTGGCTCGAAACTGGGCTGGGAGCGGCCCAACTGGTTCGCGCGCGACGGCATGGAACCCAAAGACGAATACTCGTTTGGCCGACAGAACTGGTTTGAAGCCGTGGGTAACGAGCACAAGGCGTGTCGTGAGCGGGTAGCGCTGTTTGACGCAAGCTCATTTGCGAAATTCGTCATGGTGGGACGTGAGGCTGAAGCGGCACTCTCCTGGATCTGTGCCAACGACGTGACCAAGCCACCAGGCAAACTCGTTTACACGCAAATGCTAAACGCCCGCGGTGGCATCGAATGCGATCTAACTGTGACGCGGTTGGCGGAAGATCGCTACTATCTCGTCACCGGCACTGGCTTTGCGACGCACGATTTCGCCTGGATCGTGCGTAACATTCCAAAAGACGCAAGTGCACGCCTTATAGACGACACCTCGGCCTACGCCACGCTCTCGCTCATGGGCCCGCATGCGCGTGACGTGCTGCAACGAGTCACGGATGATGATGTGTCCAACGACGCATTCCCATTTGCTACGGCAAGAGAGATCCACATCGCCCGTGCACCGGTATGGGCGCTTCGTATAACGTATGTCGGCGAGCTTGGCTGGGAACTGCATGTGCCTACCGAGTCGGCCGCGACGGTATACGACCAGCTGATGCAGGCAGGAAGCGAATTCGACATCGTCAATGCCGGCTACCGCGCCATCGAGTCGTTGCGTCTCGAGAAAGGCTATCGCGCCTGGGGTGCCGATATCGGTCCGGACTACACGCCGCTCGAGGCAGGGCTTGCGTGGGCCGTGAAACTCAGAAGTAACATTGCCTTCGAGGGTCGCGAAGCGTTAGTGGCGCAACAGCGTACTGAGATTAACAAACAGCTTGCCTGTTTTACGGTCGACGACCCCAACGTAGTACTACTAGGCCGCGAGACCATTTACCGCAATGGCGAACGGGTTGGCTGGCTTACCAGCGCCGGCTGGGGCTATACGGTGCAAAAGGACATCGGGTACGGTTATGTGCGAGACCCCGGTGGGGTAGACGTGGATTTTCTGCGATCGGGCACTTATGAACTCGAGGTCGCCACCGAACGCGTTCCCGCCACCTTACACCTCGTCCCACTTTACGATCCCAAGATGGAGCGTATTAAATGTTAGTGCTCGAAAGTCGAAATAAGGATAGCACGAGGACCACTATGTACCCTTTTCGATCCAAAAGGGGGAGCTGATGGAAGAGAGCATCCGCGACGCACTTTCCCGAATTCCACTTTTCAAAGATATCTCGGATGACCTCATCACCCATGAGCGGTTAGGCGGCCTCACGAATCTGGTCTACAAGATAAGCCGGGAAGGCAGGAATTACCTACTGCGTATCCCAGGCGAGGGGACGGCCACGTACATTGATCGCAAAGTAGAGGCACACAATGCGCGTGTTGCCGCCGCTGCCGGCGTCTCGGCTGAGGTGCTTTTCTTTGATGAAAGCGACGGGCTCATGTTGTGCGACTACCTTGATGGTTGCGTTACCATGACACCCGACACATTCAACCGCACGCCTGGTGCGCCAGCGCGCGCGGCGCTTGCGCTCAAGCGCTTGCACGGCTGTGGTCAGGATTTTGAATTCCGCTTTGAGCTCTTCAATATGATCGACAATTACCTGGATACGCTAGGCAAGCTGGGTGCGACTTTGCCTGATGGTTACCATGACGTGGTAAAAGAGGCTGAAGTCGTACGCAAGGTTCTCGACGAGAAACCCATGCCGCTAGCACCCTGCCACTGCGACCCGCTGGCCGAGAACTTTCTTGATAACGGCGAACGTATGTGGATCGTTGACTGGGAGTACTCGGGCATGAACGACCCAATATGGGATCTCGGCGATGTCTCGGTAGAAGCAGGATTCGGAACCGAGCAGGATAAGGAAATGATGGCAGCCTATTGTGGGGACGACGTCCCAAAGGCGGTCTTCGGTCGCATGGTCATTTACAAGGCCATGTGCGACCTGCTGTGGACGCTCTGGGGTCTGATCCAGCATGCGAACAAAAACCCGGTCGACGACTTCTGGGCTTATGCAATCAACCGCTTCGAGCGTTGTAAGGCACTGATGGGTAGTGACGAGTTCGGCCGCCACGTCAACGCCATGCGCTCCACTGGCTGAGGGCCTTCGATGGCAACGCTCTCCGACTCACGATGAACCGACGGTCCAAGCGGCTTACCATTTGGCGCGCTGAGTAAAAAAGTCTTAATTCGAATTATTGTCATGAAATTCGCCTCGCCCGAAGCCGTCTTGACGATCGCTCACTCGAGACCCACATTTCCCTGCCATTGTGGCTTGCTCATTTTTTCGCTAAACGAAGTAAACATTATATTGAAGGAAACGCTTATTCGTTCTCTGTCGCTCATGTTGGGCTCAACAGAGTGCAACAGCCAAGCGGGGAACATAACGAGAGTGCCCTCCTCCACGGTCATCACGGCCGAACGTGAATTCGCAGGACCTTGTTCTGACACTGAAGGCTTGATTATATAAGTTTGAGGCCTTGGATCATCAAAAGTTATAGTATTGGCACCGTTGTCCGCTTGGACATAATAGACACCACTCAAATAATTGTTTGGATGAGTATGAGGTACGTGTCCGGTCTGGGCGGCACTTATATTTGCCCAGCATCCGGTAATCTCAAAATCATCATAAACAATTTTTAGAAAATCTAGCACGCCCTTGGTCGCGACATGAATAAAGGCATTCAATTGTCGGAACTCTTCCAGTTTGTGCAACTCTTGCTCGGTCTGCCATTTGTTACCCGGTTCAAGTGATGGCTTATCGGCGGTCAGTTCTTTAAGTTTATTTCTTATCTTTTCGTTTATTACTTCATAATCTTCGCGCTTGAGCTGCGTTTTCCAAACGAAAGTTGGAAATAACGCTACGACTTCTTTTTTCTCTACCGTCAAGTTACTCGTATCAAACATTGGGGATTCCCTTGTAAGCCTATCGCAGAGATAGTGTATCGTAATGACAGCTTGTGTGTTATCGGCGCCACAGTCGTTACCCGCGAATCTGAGGACCGATACGCAACATTTTGGGCGTACGGGCGCGGCTGGTCAAATACCCTATCGAGTGTTTGTTCCCACGGGAACCTGGTATGGAGACCTCGGCGGTCATGTATAGCTCGCGCTCATTCATTGCATCTTGGCTGTGCAATGCCAATAACCGGCTGCTGTGTTGCCAGCCCGATTGTGGCTTCGCTTTCTAGTTCGTTTCAGGGCGCGGTAAAATAAGCATATGTTCCGTTTGACCGCTGGAAGCGTTACATGATCAAAGCGATTTCGTTCGACCTGTGGGACACCGTAATCCACGACGAGTCCGATGAGCCGAAGCGTGCAGCCCAAGGACTGCGTTCCAAGAAGGAAGAGCGGCGCTATCTGGTCTGGGAGGCGTTGAACCGGCTCGAGCCGATCCCCTACGAGACGGTCGCCATGGCCTACGATGTAGCCGATGCCGCCTTCAACCACGTCTGGCACGATCAGTATGTCACATGGGCAATCGGCGAGCGGCTTCAGATTCTGCTGAAAGGACTGGGGCGCACGCTGCCCGAAGGTGACTTGGCCGCGATCGTCAAGGCCCACGAGGAAATGGAGATCACCATACCGCCCGAGCCGGTCGACGGCGTTGCCGACGCACTGGCTGACTTGTCAAGAAACTATAAGCTGTGCGTAGTTTCTGACGCCATCGTTTCGCCGGCACGCTGCCTGCGACAGTGGTTGGAGATGAATGGACTCAAGCGGCATTTCAGCGGTTTCGCATTCTCTGACGAGGTCGGCCACTCGAAACCACATCGGGATATGTTTGCCTCGGCCGCTCGCCAGCTCGGCGTCACGATTACGGACATGGTCCATATCGGCGACCGCGACCACAACGATATCAAAGGCTCACAGGCATTGGGGATGAGGGCCATCCTGTTTACGGGTACTCGTGAGCGCGATAAGCACATCACGTCGGCAGACGCCATCTGTGAACGCTATGAAGACCTGCCGGCCATTGTCGAGCGACTCGCGTCTGATTAAGGTGTCACCGGGAAAAAACTAACGTGGCCAACCATCCCCACTTTCTCGTTATCGACGGTTACGACCGCAGTGGGCGCGAAGCGCTCGCGGCTGGTGGCGCTACGCCGGCGGGCGAACTCTATTCCCAGACGCTGAAGAAATGTCATTCGAGTTGCGACGTCGACATTATCTACCCCGCGGATCCTGGTGTTTCACTGCCGCAAGGCACAGCACTGGAATCCTACGATGGCATCGCCTGGACCGGATCGAGCCTAACAATTTATGCGGACGACCCACGCGTACAGCCCCAGATCGAGCTGGCGAAGGCGGCGTTCGAGACGAAGGTGCCGAGCTTCGGTAGCTGTTGGGCAGCACAAATCGCTGTCGTCGCAGCCGGAGGTCGTTGCGCGGCAAATCCGCGTGGTCGCGAGATGGGTATCGCACGCAAGATCGCACTGACACCGGAAGGGCGCGCGCATCCGTTGTATGCCGGCAAGCCCGATGTGTTCGATGCCTTCATTAGTCATGAGGACGAGGTCACGCACTTACCCCCGGGCGCGATGCTGTTGGCCTCTAACGCGTTTACGAACGTGCAGGCCGTGGCCGTGACGCACAATGGTGGAACGTGCTGGGGCCTGCAGTACCATCCGGAGTACGACTTGCATGAGCTCGCACGACTTACGTACTGCCGCATCGCAAAATTGGTGAAACTGGGTTTCTTTGCTGACCGTGACTCCGCACTCGACTACATCGATAAACTGGAGATCTTACACCAGGACCCAAGCCGTCAAGATCTCGCTTGGCTACTCGGGATCGACGCCGATGTCATGAACGAGGAC
>JBHIDJ010000042.1:0-22755 GCA_046760105.1 Acidiferrobacterales bacterium
CAGACTGGCACGGCGACCCGCTGACTATGGCCTCAGACGGCAAAATCATCGCCGCGGGTGACCCGCGTCTTATCGATGAGGTAATAACACGCCTGAACGGCTGACGTTGGTGGGCACAATGCAAGTTATGTGTTCGCCGTACTAGCTCATACCGACCCCAGCCTTCGCAAGTGGCGTGTGACCAAAGTCTTCGCTCGCAAGCACGGCTGCTTCACCACCGAGTTTTTCGATCATGGCTTGCTGGTCGCGAAAGGCTTGAGCGTTTACCGTTTCAGGATCGACGATCTCACGAAGCTTCGCTTCACACGAGCTGCGAATATCGGCATAGGCTGAAGACTCTCCGAGGTCAGTGGTCTCATAGGGGTCGTTGTCCAAGTCGAAAAGCTGCGGTGGATAACCTACATAATGCACATACTTCCAATTCTGCGTTCGAATCATGAAGATACCGGTAATCGAACCGCCGTCGTGATATTCGCTAAACACCACTCGATCAGAGCCACCATCGGCGATGCTCAATAGGGAGTCCCCGGGCAAATCCCACTCGTCAGTCGTCAACTCTATTCCCACGCAATCGGTAATTGTTTGAGAACAATCAACCAGCGAGACGGGCGTTGAGACAGTCTTACCCTTCGGTACGCCCGGTCCTGCCATGAGCAATGGCACCCCGACGGAATCCTCGTACATGAACGACTTGGCCCAGAGCCCGCGGTTGCCCAGACATTCACCATGGTCGCTGGAATAAATGATGCGCGTCTGCTTCATGAGACCACAAGCGTCCAGTGTTGCCAGTACTTTGCCAATGTTATCGTCCAAAAAGGAACACAATCCGTAGTAACCGGCCCGTGCAATCCGCACCCTTTCCTCGTCAAAATAGTCGTCGTAGTTGAGAGATTTTGCCATCGCCCGGGTCACCGGGTGAGTCGGGCGTTGGTCGAGTGCATATTCACGTGGCCAGGGTACGTCGTCGAGTGGGTAGAGGTCGTAATACTGTCGCGGGGCAAGCAGCGGATAGTGTGGACTGACAAAGGAGACGAACAACAGCCAAGGTTTCTCCCGATGCTTCGGCGCGTCGTTGCGCAACCAATGGCATGCCGCCTCGGTAACGTTGCGGTCGTACTCAGTATAGGTCGACTCCCCCGGACCAACATCCTCGGCAAACGGCTTGCAGCTGGTATAGACGGGCGGTTTTTTGCGAAGCAGGCCGCGTGTCCAACCAATGCCTTGGTAAACGTGCATCGGCAAGATCTCCTGGCTGAAACCATTCGGACTATTGGTATCGCGGTAGTGCAGTTTACCGATGGACGTGACGTTGTGGCCGGCCTCGGTGAGACGGTGCGCCCACCCTTTGGGTCTGCCCTCATAAGGGTGGGCGCTATCCCACGTACCGATCTCGTGTACATAACGGCCGGTGGCGAGGCTAGCACGAGCGGGTACACAAATGGGTGAGTTTGTGTAAGCGTTGCCGAAGCACACGCCGCACGACGCCAGCTGATCAAGGTGGGGAGTTCTTACAAAGCTGTTGCCGTAACAGCCGAGCGCGTCACGTGCGTGTTCATCGGAAAAGAGAAACAGAATGTTAGTTGTCAACGAAGTCACTCACGCCAGGAACGTGCCGCGTTAGCCGTGATCGCGTGCACGAAATCCACGTATAATAGTCACAAGCGATTTATAAAAGAACCTTTTGCTCCTATAGGAGGCCCGCAATGAAAGACCCCCACCACCCGAGCCACTCTCGTGATCTGGCTGCGTTCCGTTCCGAGGGTGATCTTAATATCTCGCCCCATCGCCAGGCGTGGCAAAAAGCGTACCTTGATCGAGAAACGCAACACTGGCTGGCGGAAGATGCCAAGTATTTCCTGCATCAGTCGCTTTCCACCCCCTGCCTTGATGTGCTAGCGGGCTGTGAGGGTGCATATCTAGAAGATTTACAAGGGAAGCGATTTCTCGATTTCCACGGTAATAACGTGCACCAGGTAGGTTTTGGGCATCCGCGGGTTGTACAGGCTATTCGTGAGCAGATGGAAACGTTGTCATTTTGCACTCGCCGGTACACGAACATCCCAGCTATCAAACTGGCGAAAAAGTTGACAGAACTAGCACCCGGTTCTCTCAATAAGGTGTTGTTCGCACCGGGTGGGACGAACGCTATCGGCATCGCCATGAAGCTCGCCCGGATGGCAACCGATCGGTTCAAAACACTCTCCATGTGGGATTCATTTCATGGCGCGTCCTTGGATGCTATCTCGATTGGTGGTGAAGCAATTTTTCGACAAGACATCGGCCCCCTTCTGCCGGGTACGGAACATGTTCCTCCACCCGACGCCCAGCACTGCCCCTGGGATTGTGGTGGTGAATGTAGCCTGAAGTGTGCGGAGTACGTCGACTATGTATTAGAAAAGGAGGGCGACATCGGTGCGGTTATTGCTGAAACGGTGCGCAGCACGCCTTTTATTCCGCCCAAAGATTACTGGAAGATTATCCGCGACGCCTGTGACCGCCACGGTGCGCTGCTTATCCTCGACGAAATACCTCACTGTCTGGGCCGCACCGGCAAGATGTTCACGGCGGAGCATTACGGCATCGTTCCGGACATGCTGGTGATCGGTAAAGGTCTTGGTGGCGGGATTTTTCCGCTCGCAGCCGTCATTGGCGGCGAAGATCTAGATGTTGCGCCAGCGCGGGCACTCGGGCATTACACTCATGAGAAAAATCCTGTCGCCTGCGCGGCCGCCCTGGCGGCTATTGAAGTAATCGAAGAAGAAAACCTGCTCGAAAACGCGCGTAGCTTAGGCAATTATGCTCTTGAACGTCTGCAAGCCATGAGGCAAAGACATGCCGTGATCGGTGATATTCGCGGCCTTGGGTTACTTATGGGTATGGAGTTAATCAAGGACGGGAAAACGAAGGAACGCGCTACCGATATTGCTGAGGCAGTCATGTACAAGGCACTTGCCAGGGGCCTCAGCTTCAAATTATCTATGGGCAATGTCATTACGCTCACCCCACCGCTTACCTTGACTAGGGATGAGATGGATCAGGCGTTGGATATTATTGATGAATCGCTGTCAGAAGTAGCGGCGTAGCGTCGCCGTTTAAAGCAAAGGGCAGACTTACTGCCCGGGCAGATAGTTTCAAGTAGCAAGTAACAAGTGGCAAGGAAAAAAGCCCTAACAGTTATGACTTCTACTTTCAACTTGCTACTTGTCACTTCACGCTTGTTACTCGTACTTAGTACTGGCATCCCACTTTGTTTCTCCAGCAAAACGTTCCACCAGGAAGTCGATAAACACCCGCACCTTCGGCGGCAGATGACGTTGATGGGGATATAACGCATACAAAGGGGTGTCTTTTGGGACGACTGGATATTCGGACAAGACTTCGACCAACCGACGTTTTCTGATCTCAAACCCGACAAGCCACGCCGGGACTAGAATCAGGCCAAGCCCTGCGACGGCTGCGGCAACCAAAGATTCGCCGTCATCGGCAAACAGATTTCCCGAAACGCGGACGTTCGACGTCGCCTTGCCGACCCGAAAGCTCCACACATTGCTTCCTGCGTGTGCCCTAAACGTCAGACAGCTATGGTTTGCCAGGTCGGCCGGCACCTGTGGTGTGCCGGCCTTCTTCAAGTAGGTCTGACTCGCACAAACGATTCGGCGGCCCGAGCCGATTTGGCGCCCAACTAAACTCGAGTCGCGAGGTGGACCTACTCTGATTGCGAGATCAAAGCCTTCATCGACGAGATCGACTATGCGGTCGGTGACCGACACGACGACTTTGACGGCTGGAAACTTGTTCTGAAAGTCTGCCAAAGCCGGCATGATGTGAAGGCGGGCGACACTGGCGGCTGCCGTGGCACGCAGTATGCCGCTGGGTGCCCCCCCGAGTTCCGACAGGGCGAGCTTGGCTTCGTCGATGTCGATCAGGATGCGCGATGCACGCTCATAGTAGAGCTGACCCGCTTCCGTGAGGCTTAGCTTGCGCGTCGTACGATGAAACAGGCGCGCCCCTAGCCCATCCTCGAGTTCGTTGATCTGGCGGGACACTGAAGAGGGAGCCGCTCCAAGCTGCCGTGCGGCCGCGGAAAAGCTCCCTGCCTCCACCACCCGCGCAAAGATACGCATGCCGGCAACGGTATCCATTTTTGCATTTTCCGCATAAGTGTTTAGTTGATTCGCTAGTTTATCACAAAGATAATGGCTCGTATGCTTCGATTCGCAGAGTTTTTCGGCATTCAATCCAATTCAATAATGGTTAGGAGGTAACACAAATGAAAGCAGCAGTTATACGTGAATTTGGTCATTTTGATGTGTTGAAGTATGAAGACGTCGAGACGCCGAAGCCCAAGGCGGGCCACATTCTGATCAAGGTACTCGCCGCCGGCGTCAACCGATTGGACCATTATCTGCGCGAAGGCTCGGTCGTGCCCGAGTTGCCGTTTCCCCATATCCTGGGCGCCGACGCTGCTGGCGAGGTGTTTCGCCTTGGCAAAGGCGTGACCGGCTTCGAGATCGGTGAGCGTGTGGTTGTCGTACCTGGGTTCCCGCTCAATGAGGCGGACTACGACATCTACCCGGCGAGCCAGGCACCGAGCTTTGCTCTGCCCGGTCTGCACATCCCGGGAACGTACGCGCAGTACATCGAAGTTCCGGCGCGCTACCTGTTGAAGGACGAAACTGGCCTCAAGCCCGAGGAAGTGGCAACCCTACCCGTCGCGCTTGCTACCGCTGTGCGTGCGGTGAAAGAAGTCGGCGGCGTCAAGACTGGTGACAAGGTGCTGGTGCAGGCCGGTGCCTCCGGTTCCGGCAGCATGCAGATTCAGGTCGCCAAGGCGCTTGGAGCCGAAGTGGCCACGACCATACGCGACGCGTCAAAGGCTGACTTTGTGAGGCAGATCGGAGCGGACTTCGTGATCAACACCCGCAATGAAAATCTTGTGGAACGCGTCCAGGAGTGGACCGATGGTCGCGGTGCTGACGTCGTCATCGACAACCTGGCCGGCGACGTGCTGGCCAAGAGCATTGAAGCTGCTAAGCCAACGGGGGTTATCGTGGCATTCGGATTTGCCGCTGGTCCCGAGGTCAAATTCGATATTCGCAGTCTCTTCTTTGCACAGAAGCAGTTGAAGGGTTCGATGGCCAGCGACAAGAGCGACATGGAGTTCGGCCTGAAACTCTTGAAGGAAGGAAAGATCCGGCCACTGCTGGATCGTACGCTTCCGCTCCGCGAGGCGGCAGATGCACACCGGCTGATCGCGAACAACGAGGTGCAGGGCAACATCGTTCTGCTGCCTTGGGCCGCGTAGCGCGGTTAGACTTCAACGATCCCCCGGAGATGCCTTCCGGGGGATCGCTTGAGTTTAGAGGAAAGAACGATGGACGCGTTTATCAAGTTCAATAAAGGCCTTATGAAAATGCCATGGCCTTGGCAGTTGTGGTTGATGCTGCTGGTGGCGGCAAACCTGGTCATACCGCTGTTCTTCCTTAACCGCCTTGAAGCACAAGTTGTCGTGGTCGCACTGGTGGTAAGTATGATCCTAATGACGGTGCTGACTGCTGTCAGCGGTTTTAGTCGGCTTCTGGGCCTCGGTCACATTATCTGGATTCCGTTGCTTTATTTCCTATGGATGCGGCTCGATCAGGTTCCGACCGACGATTTTTTCGGCATGTGGATTCGGGTTTTGATGACGGTAAACGCTGTATCGTTGGTCATCGATGCCGTCGATGTGGGCCGCTACCTTGCGGGCGATCGAGCGGAAACAGTCCGGTTCGGTAGCGAGTAGCGAGTTTCGAGTAGTGTGACTGCAGTGACGAGTAGCGAGTATCGAGTAGCGAGGGACACAAGACCCAGCAAGAACAGTGGGGGCCAAACCTCAACTGATGCTCCCTTGTGTTCTTCCTAGCTACCAGCTACGCCCTACTAGCCACTCACCAGCTACTAGCCACTAGCTACAGATTCTATGGCGTTTCACCCCGATGGATCAGGGCCCGAATATCGTCAATGCAGGATATGATTAAGCTACCCGCTCGCGGCTTCATTTTGTTTTGGTCCGCACTGCGTGACACCCATCTCATCAATCGTGTCGCGAACGGCGGCCAACGCGTCGTGCATCTCGGGCTCGCCCAGCCGACCGATACAACCGATGCGAAAGCTGTCAGCAACTGTCAACTTGCCTGGATAGATGACAAAGCCGCGCCGGTTCAGTCGATCGTAGAAATCCTTGAAATCGAACTTCGGATCGGCCGGCATGTGGAAGGTGACAATGATCGGCGCCTGTAGCTCGTCGGGCAGCAGCGTAACGAAACCCATCTCACGCATGCCCTTTACCAGGATCTTGCAGTTACGTCGATAACGGGCACCGCGTCCAGCGATACTACCTTCTTGCTCATGCTCATCAAGGGCCTGGTTGAACGCAACGATGACGTGGGTCGGTGGCGTGAAACGCCACTGTCCGTTCGCTTCCATCGAAGTCCATTGATCGTAGAGGTCGAGGCTCAAGGAGGGTGAGTTACCTTTGGCGCCTTCGAGCACACTCTTGCGAACGATGACAAAGCCCATACCCGGCACACCCTCGAAACACTTGTTGGCCGAGGCTGCCAGCGCGTCAAACGGTACCTTATGTGCGTCGAGCTCGATAGCACCAAAAGCGCTCATGGCGTCGATGATGAGCCCGCGGCGGTGGCGGGCAGTCACGGCAGCGATCTTTTCGATTGGGTTCAGCATGCCAGATGTAGTTTCGCAATGGACCACGGTTACATGTGTTATCCGGGAATCGTTGGCTAACGCTTCATCCAAGGCGCTGGGATCGTTCGGTACATTCTCTGGTGTCTCGATGGTCGTATGCGTGCGGTGGTAGTACTCGCAGATCTTGGCGATGCGCCGGCCATAGGCGCCGTTTACCATGATCAGCAGTTTGCCATCGCGTGGCATCAAGGTGCCCACCATGGCCTCGACAGCAAATGTACCGCTGCCTTGCAGCGGGACACACACGTGTGTTTCCTCGGCACCGGCAAGCGCCACTAGACGCTCGCGAACCCGACGGTTTATATGGATAAACTCATGATCCCGCGAGCCCCAATCATGAAGCATTACTTCCTTAGTGCTGGACGAGGTAGTGAGCGGGCCCGGTGTAAGAAGATAGGGATCGGTTCTCTGACTCTGCATGGTCTGGCCTCTGCGCAACTGAACGCGCGCGTAATATCGTCGGTTGCTAACCATAAGTCAAATCACTATGATAAATATGCAAAATAGATATGGTCTATATGAATGAACTCGGCTCATCTTCGTGCTTTCCATGCAGTCGCCAGAGAGGGCAGTTTCACGACAGCTGCACTCGCACTCAGGGTGACCCAACCCACCGTATCCAGCCAAGTCAGCGCACTTGAGCAGGCCTACGGCGTACAATTGTTTGATCGACGTGGTCGACGCATAGTGCCTACCGAGGTAGGGAGGGCGTTGTTTGCCATCACTCAGCGGCTGTTCAGCCTCGAAGAGGAAGCCGAAGAGATGCTGGCGGCCGCCCGCGAGCTGCACAGTGGGCAGATCAAGGTCGGCGCCGATGGACCGCATCACGTGATTCCGATTCTGGCCGCGTTCAACCGGCGCCATCCGGGACTCGACGTTTCGCTCTCCATGGGTAACGCCGACAAGATTTTGCACGATTTACGCAACTACCGAATTGACGTAGCCGTACTAGCGAAAGTTGATGATGATCCACGCCTGTTCGCCATCCCGTACCGGCGCAGTCGTTTGGTACTGTTTGTACCGCGTACCCATCCTTGGGCCAAACGCTCCTCGATACGTCTCACAGAAGTGGCCGAGCAGCGCATGATCTTGCGCGAGGCAGCTTCCGTCACCCGGCAGATCTTTCAGACTGCGCTGGCCGACGCTGGGGTTCAACCGCAGGCAGTCATGCAGATCGAGAGCCGCGAGGCGGTGCGCGAGGCGGTAGCGGCCGGGCTTGGAATCGGCGTTGTTTCGGAGGCGGAGTTCGACCGCGACAGGCGTGTGGCGGCGCTTCGTGTGCGGGACGCTCGGCTGGAAATTACGGAGCACGTGGTTTGTTTACAGGAGCGCCGTCGGCTTCGGATCGTGCGCGCGTTCCTGGACGTGGTAGGCCAGGTGGCCAAGATTAGCAGCAACTAAGCGCTACGGCCCCAATACAGCGGGTGAGCCACGGCGCGCCGTCCACATGCTCACCCCTGTGTTGTTTTCCGGTATTTCAACCGGGGCGGGCTGCTAATGCTGTAAAAGACTATAATGCCGAAATCACGGGCATTGTGCGCTTACCGGTCAACAGGTATTGCTGGCATCTACCTGTGGAGCAGGAGGCCGGAGGCGAATGAATGAAAAAACATGGACGAGAGCGGTGCACGCAGGTGACGTTTTCTTCCTTCCCCGCGGACTTGACAGTCGATGACCGACTCGTGATCAGGTGATTCATTATGTTAGAGGAAAAAGCAGTGGAGCTCGCTAAGACCGTTCTTCATGATTGGCATGTTAGTCACGACGCGAAGATGGTCGAATTCGGTGGATGGCATATGCCTGTGCAATACAAGACCGGCATCATTCGAGAACATTTAGCCAGCAGAAGACACGCCGGCCTGTTTGATGTTTCCCACATGGGAAGGTTTAGGTTTAAAGGACCGGGCGCCGAGGCCTATTTGCTCCATGTGTTGACCAACAACGCGAAGAGCTTAGCCAGCGGTCACGCTCAGTATACCTTCATCGCAAACGATGAAGGGGGGGCGGTAGATGACACGTATCTTTATAAACTAGCGAGCGATGATTTCCTTCTCGTTGTTAACGCCGCCAATCGGGGGAAAGATTGGAAATGGCTTAACGAACATAATAGCCATGCGGACATAGAGATGATCGATAGCAGCGAAGAGCTGGCGATGATATCGCTTCAAGGTCCGCATTCCTCATCTATTTTGGAACAGGTCATAACAAAGGAGGATATGCCCGAGAACAAGCGCAATCGGCTGAGTGTCGCGACGATAGATGGGCATCGCGTAATCATGGCTCGCACGGGTTACACCGGCGAATCGGTCTGTTTTGAGTTGTTCCCGCCCAGTAATTACACCGTAGAGCTGTGGGAGCGGCTCGTAGGTCTTGGTGCCACTCCCGTCGGATTAGGTGCACGTGATTCGCTTCGCTTAGAGGCAGGCCTTCCACTATACGGACACGAGCTGGGGCTAGATCCTGAGCAAAGGGAGATCCCCATCTTTGCCAATGACCTTGCAAGGTTCGCGGTAAGAGTCTCTGACCATCACGAGTTTATCGGCAGACGAGAGCTGGTGAAGCAAAGGGAGGAGCTCATTCAAATAAAAAGAGGAGAACTCGCGACACCTCTTGAAAAAAGGGTGCTAAAGCGGATGGTGCAACCGATTGCTGTATTTGGCGGGAGGAGACCTTTGCGTGCGGGGTTTAAGGTCTACCATGAGGACAAGCACGTGGGTTATGTGACCTCGGGGTCGACGGTTCCTTTTTCCCGTTTTTACGGCGAGGGTATCACGGCCGTGCCCTCAGACGCGCATGACTTACGGCCCATTGGCCTGGCCTTAATCGATTCGGCGATACGTTACCGGGCAGATAGGCCGATACCTTTGCAGGTGGTAGATGATCGGGGCAATAGGCTCGATGCGGAGCTAGTCGAGAAAAACATGTGGCCCGTGGCACCCTACGGAAGGGCATACGGCGGGTTTAAATCCCCTAAAGAGCGCGTAAGGGTAGATGCAAATGATGCGGCACGCTTAGCGTCACAATTAATAAAAAACTCTGATAGGAATAGAGAGTGGAGGCGAAAAGAGTGCATTAATCTCATTCCCTCAGAACAAACGACATCCGGGTATGTCGACAAATTAAGCACGGCTGATCCGTCAGGGAGGTATAACGAACACAAGCACATAAAGGCGTTAGGTCCCGACTCTCCTGATGTGCGCTATTACAAAGGAACCGAGTTTATTATGGAAAAAGAAGAAGAACTAAAAGCGGCATTACGGACGTTTTTCAATTGTTCCCAAGTAGAGGCAAGAGTCATTAGCGGCCAGATGGCCAATGACACGGTCTATGATGCGCTTAAGCAGTTTAAGAACCGGCACAGAAGGGGTAAAGAAGCGAATCTGCTAAGCCCGGTGCTCGTGCACGATCTCAATAAGGGCGGTCACCTGAGCGCACAAATACCAGGTGCACTGAAGAACTATGTTGCGATAGACCCTCATACCGAGCGCGCTGCGGTCGAGCATTTTCCGTTTAGCAAGGACAATCCCTACAAGATCGATGTTCAAGAAACGAAAAGGCTTATTTTGGAAGCTCGTCCCGAGCTATTAGTGTTTGGGAGGAGCGTGATAATTCAGAAAGAGCCGGTCAGGGAGATTGCCGATTTTATTCATCGTGAATATGGAAAAGACAATCCCCAGCGACCCTTCATTATGTACGATGGAGCTCATGTTCTTGGTCTATTGGGTGAGTATTTCCAGGACCCGCTAAAGGAGGGTGCCGACATCGTTACGGGATCGACTCATAAGACCTATTTCGGTCCGCAACGGGGTGTGATTTTGAGCAACATTGAACATGGATCGGTGTTCGAAGAGCTCTGGAAGTTTGTTGAATCCCGGACATTCCCGGGCCATGTGAGTAACCACCACCTGGGAACCATGCTTGGTTTATTAGGAGCAACGTATGAAATGCTCTGCTATAAGGACGAGTATCCGCGTGAAGTAGTGGACAATGCGAAAGCGTTTGCAAAAGCTCTCCATCAGCAAGGATTGGTACTTGAAGGCGATGCGGATAACGATTTTACCGAGACCCATCAAATCCTACTCCGAGGTCCGCGGGCTAAAGGAGAATATCTAGCCGACTTACTGGAGAAGAATAACGTCATCACTAACCCGCAAGCGTTTTACGACGACCTCAGCTTCGCGGCTGCAAGCGGGGTTAGGATGGGGTCGCAAGAGATGACGCGCTATGGGATGAAGCCGCGCGACTTTGAGGATTTGGCGGGCCTGATGGCGGAAATGACTAGGGACGGGCAAAGTAAACCGGAAGGGTACTGGGTACCGGCAGTAAAATCGTTCAGAAGTCAATTTGCCGATATGCAGTATTGCTTTTCGTGATTGGCTACCGCCGCTCAGAAGGCGGGGCGGCGGTTTGTGTCGCCTAGCGGCGACGATGTATTAGCCGGGTCTCGTCCCGGCGGACGACGTCCTTTCTTGTCGCGACAAGAAAGGACGCAAAGAAACGCTCCCCTGACTCTGCGCCCCAAAAACCGGGGTTCCCTCGCGCCACGCTAGGCTCAGCAGGTTCGCGCAGGTCCCTGCTGCGCCCCTTCGGGCTTGCCCTTCGTCTTCGCGCGTCACTCGGCTTGAGTAAAGGGGCGAAAAAAACCAAAGGCGATCCACGACTAACGACTGAGGGATCACGGCTTACCAGTGTGTCTATTGCAAGACGTCCGCCGTTAGAAGTGCGTTGCATGTCGCATTGTAAAGCCCGACCTCGCCGGGGCGTGCTAATCTATTGCTGATGACTGCTGGTTCTATGTACGAGAACATCCGAAAAGAGATTGATGCTCGTCAGTGGATGGCGAACTGGATTGTGGGCATTGGCAGAGGGGCCGAGCGGAAGGAGGACCTCCTTGCGCTCGATAAACTGACCCATGAGGTTCGCACCTCTCAGCGATTCGTCTTGACAAACGCTGATATTTCGAAGATTATAAAAGTATGAAAGTAATAGAGGCCGTGCAAAGCCTTGGGGCACTCGCGCAGGAGACACGTCTGGCGGTGTTTCGCCTGCTCGTGAAGGCAGGCCCAGCTGGGCTGGCTGCGGGTGTCATAGCGGAGCGTATGCACGTCACGCCGGCGACGCTCTCGTTCCACCTGAAAGAGCTCGAACGCGCAGGCTTGTTGACAGCACGGCGCGAAAGCCGGCAAATTTACTATATGCCGAATTTTTCGGGCATGCGCGATTTGCTTTCATTCCTGACCGAGGACTGTTGTCGTGGGCGTCCTGAGGTCTGTTCGCCGAGAGCACCGTCGGACGCGTCGGGAAAACGTGCTGCATCTGCAGGAAGGAGACAGCGATGAAACGGTTACATGTACATGTCAACGTCGACGACCTAGCTAGTTCCATCAAGTTCTATTCGACACTATTCGGGTCTAAGCCAAGCGTCGAAAAGCAGGATTACGCCAAGTGGCTGTTAGATGATCCTCGCGTTAATTTCGCGATTTCGACGCGCGGGCGTCAGCCGGGTTTAGACCACTTCGGGATACAGGTTGAGAGCCGCGATGAGCTGGCAGAAATCTCCAGGCGATTCACGGCCGCCGATAAGGCGTTGTTTGAGCAGACCGAAGCCACGTGTTGCTACGCAGTGTCCGACAAAGCCTGGACTGCCGATCCACAAGGATTGGCTTGGGAGACGTTCTACAGTCATGCTGATGCGACGGTATATGGAGACGATACAATTGAATCGACCGACGTTCCCCGCCTTGCTGAAGGCGGTACCGTGAGCAAAGCTGGCTCAGATACTTGTTGTGGGCCCTAGATAGCGTGTCGGAAAAAATATACAACGTGCTTTTCCTCTGCACAGGTAATTCCTGCCGCAGTGTTTTTGCGGAATGCATTCTCAACCGCCTGGGGTATGACCGGTTCCGAGGCTACAGCGCGGGTAGTCATCCCACCGGCGAGATAAATCCGTATGCGCTTGAGTTGTTACAGCGCTTCGATTATCCAACTGATCAACTACGTTCTAAGAGCTGGGATGAGTTTACCGGTCCCGATGCACCGGAGATGGACTTTGTGGTGACGGTTTGCGATCAGGCGGCTGGTGAGATTTGTCCGGTGTGGCGGGGTAAACCAATGACGGCGTACTGGAATTTCCCGGATCCCGCGAAATTCGAAGGCACTAAAGACCAGACGCGCGCGTTTTTTCAGGAGGTGTACGGACGGATCAGCCACGCGTTGTCGATCTTTGTTAATCTTCCCGTCTCATCGCTCGATGAGACAGTATTGAAGCAAAAGCTGGCCGAGATAGGCGAATCGATTAACGAGAACCACTGAGCGAGCGCAACGATCGAAAGCGTTGCAGCATGCTATTGGCCATCGTTAAAATGCGCTCTTTGAGCTAAAGTAATAACTAGCTTTCGCCTGAACCGTCTGTCTTAACTATGGAAGTTGCCGCGCTCTACGCCGATCGAAAGAACTGGCCCGTGTTGTCGGCCGAGACCTTCCCCACCGAGAACTTCCGACCGATCGATCCGATCCTGAAGACCGTTGAGGAGCTCCTCCCGCACGGCATTCGGGTCGTGACGACGACCTGGGGCGCCCTCGGCAGCACGCGCGGCGGCACCGCGTCCGTGTGCCGGATCGTCCACGAGCGGTTTAAGGTTCCAACCGTGGTGCATTTGCCCATCCAGGCCAAGACCAAGCGCGACATCGAGAGCATCCTCCGCAGCCTGCACCTGGATGGACTGCACAACGTCCTTGCACTGGGCGGTGATCCCCCGCCTGGTCGGGTGGACTATGTTCCGTCAGAGCTTCGTCATCGTCATGCGTCTGGTCTCGTCGATCAGATCGTACATTTGAACCAGGGGCTATGGATGGACGGCGATGGGGGCTACTCGAAGACCGGGGTGAAGACGCACTTCGGGATTGGTGTTGCCGGGTTCCCTGAGGTTCATCCAACGGACTACCACGCCGAAGAGGACGTAGGGCTCAACCTGAAGCGCAATATCGAGCACTTGAAGATGAAGGTAGACGCAGGCGCCCAGTACGTCGTGGGACAGATGATCTTCGACGCCGATCTGCATTTTCGCTTTGCACAGGCCGCCCGCGATGCGGGTATCGATGTTCCGATCATCCCCGGGATCCTTCCGTTCGAGCGATATGCGCAGGTGGCACGCTTCGTCGGCGAGGAGTATCGCATCACGATGCCGGCGAAGCTTCAAGCCGACCTGCAGAACGCATCGGAGGAAGACCAAAAGCGGATTGCCGAGGATCACATGGCGGAACAGCTACAGAAACTGCTCGATGGCGGGCCGCCAGGTATCCACTTCTACTGTATGAACAAGTCGGGGCCGACGACACGCCTGCTTCAACGTGCCCGCTGAAGCGGGTGCTTCCAATAGCTTTAGTCGGGATGCGGTCGGGCGACGACGAATGACTCGTTGTTAAACCAGAGTCCCTCGTGTTTTTGCAGCACTTTGCGGGTCACGTCAAGATACCGACGCTCGCTCATTGCTTTGGTTAATCGCTCGTCTTCGATCTGCGCGACATAGGCGGCGGCATTCCAGGCAGCCAGCAGGGTTGAAGTGCCGATACTACTATCGACCTCGTCGGGATTGAGCTGCAGATGGTAGCGAAACTCTGATTCCTCGCTCGGTGGGTTTAAATAGATCAGCTCCGGCAGCTTCGTTTTGAGATGCTTGCGCAAAGTGTCTAACAGCATCTTGCGTGGAGTTGTGAATGGATCCTCGCCCGGCCACACTGCGTGAATGATTTCCATGCCGGGGTCACGGCCTATGGACTGAATGGTGATCATTCGCCCACCCGGGGCGAGGCTCAAAGCAAGCGGAGCCAGCAAGTTTTGCACCTTGCTTTCGGCCGACAATCGGCAACGGTAAGGTTGTGAGGCGATTACCAAGTCGTATGCCTGCTCTTGTTGTTCGGGTTGGGGGATTATCTTGTCGAGAGCGAATCTTTGGTCAGCACGATAGAGCACCAGTACCGACGGATCGACATAAGGTGGATTACCGGCCGTGGAGCTGTTAACTTTTTGCCAGCTTTCCTTGACGAAAGAAAGCTCGGCGTTTATCTGGGTATCGAAGCCATACGCCGAGTTCCCAGTGAGGGCGACGTCCCGCCATTGTAGCCGGGCCCGCATCTCCGGCGCGGCTGGACGATGCCACGGTGCCTCTGAATAGAGCATATTGGTGAAGGTGAGCACGAGTTGGGGATGTTCGCGGAAGCGGTCGGCTAGATTTTCCACGGCCATGCGGATGAACTCAGGACTGCTTTCCTTGACAGCAACGAGAAAGGGCACCGTGGGCCAGCGATAGTGAAGCTGACGGAGGACCATATTGAGCAATGTGCCTTCGCCCGATCCGGCTTGGAAAACTCTGAGAGCGGGAGGCTGCGGTTTAAGGTGTTGAAACTGCCGACCTATATGCCTGGCCGTTTCCTGTTTCTCGCTGCAGGTCGTGATGAATAGCAGGTACTTTTCGCGATTATCAACGAAATGAAAAAACCGATCGTGCTCTGTAGTCGGCATCAGCAATGCCCGATTATTACCTGGTGACCCGCGTAAGAATCTTCGTGCGCACGCCTCGGAATTGCAGTCAGGAACTCCGTTTGCACATGTTTTCGATCAATACTAACATTTTTGGAACCGGCTTGAGTGCCGGTACGGAGATACGGAGATAATTGCATTATTGGCGAGCAGCGTCCATAACTCTGCTCTAAGAACGAAAAGACGTCTTATGGAGCCGTCAAAGTCAACACGCCCCTTCCGCTTCTTCGATAACCGCGAGAAATATCTTTTGTTCGTCACGACGTGCAGCGAGAAGCGGGCAATCGCAGAACGAGTTGGTGCAGAGCTAAAGGAGATCAACCCGCGACCCCCGGCGCTGAAGCTGTTTGACGCGGGCATGGGTGACGGTACCGTGTTGGCAAGTGTTTTGCGTCAGGTCCACGAACAGTTCCCCACTGTGCCCGTTCTCGTCGTAGGCAAAGAGATTAGCTTCGAGGATGTTCGCCTCAGCCTCGAGAAGATGCCCGATCGTTTCGCTGAACATCCGCAGATGGTGGTTGTGGTGACCAACATGTACTACTACGAAGCGCCGCGGTTATGGCCTAAGTCGCCAGACAATCAATCGGCGCTGAACTGGTCCGAGTTCCCGCTCGAGGGTGAGTCGGCGCACGAATTTGACGAGCAGATCAAGACACTAGAACCCCACCTCATAGAGTGGTGGCAGGTACGCAACAGCGAGAAGACTGGCAACCCCCTCTATGTGCGTCCGTCCGTATTGATAGTGTACCGAGCTGACCATCGTTTTATGCTTGATGACGTGATCCCTCGACGCGGCGCGACGCAAGGACTCTATGACCTCATCATCGTCGCGCAGCCGTACCGCGCACGGCTACCGGCCGAAACCAAGGTGAAATATGTGCTGGAGCCGCTGGCCAAGGCGCTAGCGCCAGGCGGACGCCTGATCGGTATTCAGGCTACCGGTCAGGACCCGGGTATGGAGATCATTCGCAAGGTTTGGCCCGATGAGGCACCCTTCCAGACACCCGGGCCGATGCTGTTGCGGGCGCTGCGCGACCGTCTTCAGGTTTCAACACCAGATATGCAGTACCTGACCGATAGTGATAAAGGGACGCTTTTCCGCTTTGAACTAGCGCTCGTGCCCGCGGAGGTGCGCGAGTCGATCGGTACCTCGACCCTGCTCGCGGCTTGGAACGCCGCTATCTATGTAGCTCAGATCGATGACCGCCGGGTCGCCGAAGCGATGACTTGCAGCGATTATCTGGACGCCACCAGAGAGGTGGTAGTGCGCCACGGCGGGCTCTGGTTTACGGACGAATCGTTCGTCGTTTCCCGCAAGCGCGTCTAGCCCGCATTTCTCACCAGCTATCTACTGCGGGCGTGTATCTACCCGCGTCTACGGCGTTGCGCTCGAAAAATGTGCTCAACGTACTGTAAAGTACGCCTCTGCGCATTTTCCGTCGCGCGCCTTGTCTCCTGTACTCCGCCCCGGCGCTTCGCAGTCCCTGCTGCGCTTGGGTACCGGCCCGCGCCATCCTGGCGCGGGCGTTCGCCGGGGCAACAGTCCACCGGACTGTTGCCTCTACCCGGCTCACCCTGCTCCGCTTGGAGGACCGGGGAGATTCATCCCTGGATTTCCCGTTCGCCGCTTCGCGGCTCACCCACGGGTTCTACGACTACGCTGTAACCAGCCACTGCGGTTTGCTAACGGCAGCGGTCGAGTTCGGGTTTCGCCGTGAGCTCGCCCGAGTGACGAAAAGTCTAGGGCTCAGCCCAGAAGAAGTCCGGGCCGCACGCATCGCCGGTTGGGTCGCGGCCGATCGCGAATGGAGCAACAGGGGATTGGGCGGTTTTCGCGCCTGGTGTGAGTCGGACGATGTGGCCGCAGCGAAACGCTTTAGGGCTATCGTCCGCGAAACGCTGCAGCGTTGATGCAGAGGTGTTTAGCGCGGCTCAGCCGCCGACCGCATGCGCCCCTTTGGCCAGATTGCGCAGCTTCGCCAACGCCCGCTGGCGACCGAGCAAACCGAGACCACAGTCCGGTGCCGCGATCAGTCGATCGGCGTCGATGTGATCGAGCGCCTGGGTCAAGCGGCCACGGATCTCATCCACCGGCTCGACTCGGCTCTTGGCGATAGCAACCACACCAAGGATGACAGCGGTCGTTTTGAAGCACTCCAGCAGGCTTAAGTCGTTGGGCCGGTGAGCATCCTCGATCGACACGGCCTTGATCGACGATTGCTCAATGGCATCAGCAAGTTGAAAATAAGATTGCGGTGGCGCCTTCGGGTAGTCGGGATTGTCGAGCCGATTGGGATAGCCGCAACACATGTGCATCGTCCGCACCACACTCTCCGGACAGCCGTGGAACGCGCGCTCCAGGTTTTCCATACCATAGTCGAGAGCCGCCTGGGGCCTGCGCGCGAATAGCGGTTCGTCGATCTGGATGTGTTTGCAGCCTGCCGCGGCCAACGCCAGGACTTCGTAATTCAAAGCACTCGCGAGCTCGGCGCCAAATTTCGCTGGGTCACCATAGTAGGCATCGACGAGCGTGTCGGAAATCGTCAGTGGTCCCGGTATCGTCATCTTGACCGGTCTATTCGTGAATGATTGCGCCACCTGCCAGTCGTGAGGCAAAAAGTGATCGCGTGCACGCACGGGACCGGTCACAGTTGGTAACTCCGCCCGGTACGCACCGTCGCGAACCTCCTTTTCACTCAGGTGTGTAAAGTCGATTCCGTCGATGTGCCGGCAGTGGTAGTGTATGTAATCCTCGCGACGAATCTCACCGTCCGTCGGTATATCGATCCCTGCGTTGACCTGGTCCTCGATTGCGTCGCGCGTACCGCGGGCAAAGATCTCCTCGGCCTGATCGCCGAGTTTCGCGACCGCCTCGGCCCACTCTTTGGTCGGCGTGGGGGTGTCTGGCCCCTCTGCACACTTGAACCAATCGGGAACGGCGACGTAGCCGGGTTTCGGATAAGCGCCGATCGTCGTTGCCTGTAGGCTCATGTTCGAATCGCCCTGGTGGAAAAATCTCCGGTCACTTCCTTTCGCGTGTCGATAGCGACATGCGAGATCTCCCGTCTTTTCGTTGGCTGCGTCCAATTCATTTCGAAATAGACCGAATATCTTAAGCGAAAGGTATCCATCTAGGCTGAATGAGCCGATAGGTCGGTATACGGTAATGTGAAAACGGGCGTTTTCTCTGACTTTGCTGGTGAGTACACGATACCACAATAAGGGATTCTGTCCTGTTTCGCCTACTCCGTCCTGCCACGGTTTGGTTCGCCCGTACTAAACCAAAACTCGCTCCGCGCATTCCGTGACACGCCTTAAGGGGGGTTGCGTGTGCCGTTGGATCTCCTATCCGTAACAACTCTCGCGCTGTGCTTCCGGCTATGTCAGAATGATATGGGCCGCCCATTCGGGCGGATAGACCATTTCGCCGGCAGCGGTTATGCCGGCTCGTCCCGATTTAGCCAATGATGCGCCAGAGGTCAAGGCGCGAAGGAGGATTCACATGAAGAAAACGAAGAAAACCGTCATCCGTTTCTTAGCAGCTGCGGGCCTCGTGGCCGTTGCTGGCTCCGTCGAGGCAGATACCCTGCGGCTGCTGACCTGGGGCGGTTACGCACCGGAGAAGGTGATCGAGATGTTCAAGGCAGAGACGGGCATCGACGTCAAGGTCACCAAGTCCAACAACGAGGACATGATCTCGAAACTGCGGGCCACCGGCGGCTCCGGGTTCGACCTGGCTCAGCCAAGCCAAGACCGCGTCACCAGCGCCCAGGCCGACTATGACATTTACAAGCCACTCGATCTCTCCAAGATCGACGCCAGTCAGATGATCCCCTCGATGCTAGAGGCAACCAAGAAAAGCACTACCCTGGGCGGGAAGGTTTATGGCGTACCGCACGTCTGGGGCACCAGCGGCCTGATCGTCAACAATAAACTGGCCAGCGGCATCGCCGACTATACTGACCTGTGCAAGCCCGGCCTTGAAGGCAAGGTCACCTACCGGGTCAAGCGGCCGACGCTGATCGGGTTCGCTTTCGCCATGGGTATGGACCCCTTTGCCGCCTACAACGAGAAGGAGAAGTACCAGAGCATTCTCGATAAGGTCGAGGCCGAACTGATCGCCTGCAAAAAGAACGTCAAGACCTACTGGTCAGGCGGCGACGCCCTGATCAACCTGGTGCGCTCGGGCGAGGCGGCCGCCGCCATGGCCTGGGACGCCGGCGGTTGGAAACTGAACAAGGAGAATCCCGACATCGTGTTCATTGCGCCGAGATCCGGCGCGCTCGGCTGGATCGATACCTTCGTGCTGCCGCGCAAGACCAAGAACGAGGAAGCCGCCTACAAGTGGATCAACTTCGTCATGCAGCCGAAGATCGCGGCCATGATCACCGCCGCTGCCGGCAACTTCACCGCGTCCAAGGGCAGTGACAAGTACGTGGAGGCGACCCTGCAGAAGCAGTTCCAGGGTAGCTTCCCGCAAGAGGCCATCGACAACATCAAGTGGTACCCGCCGGTCCCGGCCGGACTCGAGGTCATGGAAGGTAAGACCCTCGACCGAATCAAGGCGGCCAAGGCCAACTGACGGTGCGCTTCGGGCGGCCGGCTCCCGCGGCCGGCCGCCGGTCCGGCCACAAAAGAAGACGAGGTCGAACGGCAGGGAGCAAGCCTACATGTTCGCAGAAGCGTCATCGCACGACATCGACCTCGAATGCAGCCACCTGGTGAAACGGTTCGGCGATTTCACCGCGGTCGACAACGTCTCCTTCACTATTCCCAAGGGCTCGTTTTTCTCGATCCTGGGGCCGTCGGGTTGCGGCAAGACGACGCTTTTGCGCATGATCGCCGGATTTCAGCGGCCCGACGGAGGTGACATCCTGATCAAGGGGCGATCCATCGTGGCGGTGTCGCCCAACCTACGCCCGGTCAACATGGTGTTTCAGCACCTGGCCCTGTTTCCGATGATGAACGTGGCGGAAAACATCGCCTACGGGCTGAAGCGCCGGCGCACGCCCAGGAACGAGATCGCACCCAAGGTGCGGGCGGTGCTCGAACGGGTCGGCATGCCCGAGGCCGGCGCCATGCGGATTGACCAGCTTTCCGGCGGCCAGAAGCAGCGCATCGCCATCGCCCGCTGCCTGGTGCTGGAGCCTACGCTGCTCCTGCTCGACGAACCCCTGGGGGCGCTCGATCTGAAACTGCGCGAGCACCTGAAGGTCGAACTCAAGGAACTGCAAAACCAGGTCGGCACCACCTTCGCCTACATCACCCACGACCAGTCGGAGGCCCTGGTCATGTCAGACCACGTCGCGGTGATGAACGAGGGCCGATTCGTCCAGGTGGGCACGCCCCAGGAACTCTATTTCGAACCGCAGACCGCCTTCGTCGCCGGCTTCGTCGGCGATAGCAACCGTTGGACCGGTCGCGTCGAGGACGTCGATGGCACCGGAGTTAGGGTGATGACCGCCGACGGCCTATCACTGCTCGGCACATCGGCCAGCGGCCTGGCTCGGGGCAAGCGTGTGGAAATCTTCGTGCGGCCAGAATCGATTATTCTTGGCCATGATGCCGGTCGTCACGGCACCGTCGAGAATCGTGTCCGCGGGCAAGTGGAGAGCATCTTGTTCAACGGTGCCAACAGCCGCGTGATGGTACGCGACGCCGCGACCGGTCACGAGATCATAGTAAGCCTGCCACAGACCAGCGAGTTCGCTGGCCTTGCCAAAGGCGAGGCGGTCCACCTCGGTTGGACCCGCGGCCAGGCGAAGTGTTTCCCAGCCTCGGAGGACGCGGCAGAGACCCGAGCGGCATGAACTCGAGCCCTCAGTTCCGGCTCGGCCTCATTCTGCTGCTCGCGCCTATCGCCTTGTGGCTGTTACTGCTGGTGATCCTGCCCCATATCGACTTGCTGTTGATTTCGCTCCGAGTGCGGGTAGCGCCCCGGGAATATGAATTCAGCCTGTCCAACTACGTTGAGTTCTTCACGGAACCGCTCTACTGGAACACCTTCGCCCGCACCGCCATCATGTCCGTAACGGCGACCGCCATGACCCTGCTTATCGCCTTTCCGGTTTCCTACTACATCGCCAAGATGCTGCGCGGGCGGATGAGGAGCCTGCTGTTCCTTCTCTGCCTCATCCCGTTTTGGGTCAGCGAACTGGTTCGCACCTTTGGATGGATGATCCTCCTGCGCGAAACTGGCATCGTCAGCAACGTGCTGCAATGGGCAGGGCTGACCGCCGGCCCGGTCGAGATGCTCTACAACGATGCTGCCATCATGATCGGCTTAATTTATGCCTCTCTGCTGTTCATGGTAGTACCCCTGGTGACGACCCTGGACAGCCTGGACGAGAGCCTGATCGAGGCCGGTTACGACCTTGGCGGCAACGGCTTCACGGTGATGCGGGAAATCGTTATCCCGCATGCCATGCCGGGCATTGCCGCCGGCTGTATCGTCGTTTTCATGTTGACCCTGGGCAACTACCTGACGCCGAAACTGCTTGGCGGCAAGGACAGCCTGTGGTTCACCGACCAGATCTACACCCAGTTCATCACGCGTTTCAACTGGGAGCTCGGCTCGGCCTTCGGTTTCCTGCTGCTGCTGTTGTCATCGATCATCGTCTGGACCGGTCTCAGGCTGAGCGGCCAGACGCTGTCCGAAAGCGTGCGGTGAGGCGAAGACAACCATGATACCGTCGATTCCCCAGCCCAAGGTCGTCCGCGTCACCTACGCAGCCTATGTGGCGGTGTTCTTCGTATACCTTATCGCGCCGCTTGTGGTGGTCGTCGCCTTCGCCTTCAATGATTCCATGTTCCCGTCCCTGCCGTGGAACGGTTTTACCCTCGACTGGTTCCGCAATGACGAGGAACCCCGGCTCGGCCTGTTCCACGACGGCGCCTTGACCGAGAGCATCGGCATCTCGGCCTTCGTCGCCTTTTGGGTCACCGTTCTTGCCGTTGGCGTGGGCACCTGCAACGCCTTCCTGTTCGAGCGGGAGAAATTCCCCTTCCGGAACCTGCTCTACATGCTCATGCTCATACCGTTGGTGATTCCGGGGGTCATTCTCGGCATTTCGATCCTGGTCTTTTCCAATTCCATCATCAACGGCGTCGAGGGCGCCGTCGGCATCGAGGTCGAGGCCCTGCGTCCCGGCCTTGCGCTGGTGGTTGCCGGCCAGTTCTCCTTCATTGCCACCCTCGCTACCCTGGTCATCTCGGCACGCCTCAGAAGATTCGATCAGGCCCTGGAGGAAGCGGCGCTCAACCTAGGCGCGACCAGGATGGTCGCCGTGTGGACGGTAACGATCCCTTATCTTAAGCCGGCCCTGATGGGCGCCGGCATCGTCGCCTTCCTGATGTCCTTCGAGAACTTCAACACCACCCTCATGCTGGTGGGGTCGGATGCGCCCCTGACCATCACCATGTACGACCGCCTGCGCGAGGGCTCGACACCCGTGCTCAACGCGGTCTCGCTG
>JBHIDJ010000043.1:0-22706 GCA_046760105.1 Acidiferrobacterales bacterium
TCCGTTGGCCGACACACAAAGGCGGTGTGAAACCCGAGTTGGCTTGCTGCAACTAGATCATAATTGTGGGCCGCCACCATCATGCATTGCCCGGGCTGCAGGCCCAGATAGTCCGCCGTCATCAGGTAAGCTTCTGGCTGCGGTTTATAGTGCCGCGCCACCTCAGGGCCTAGGATCGCATCCCAAGGAAGGCTCGCACGCTTAGCCATGTTTACCAACAAGGCCACGTTGCCGTTCGAAAGTGTCACGAGAATATACTTGCGTTTTAGACGCGTAAGACCTTCGACAGTGTCTGGCCAGGGATCCAACCGATGCCAGGCACGATTCAGATGATCAATCTCTTCTTCGTTGAGTCCTTCGATGCCGAACTCGTTGATCAGTTGATTGAGGTTAATGCGGTGTAAATCGTCCAACTTAGTCCAAGGCATTTCACCGTTTCGTACTTTGGACATAGCAGGCTGATAGCCGGCGCGCCATGCATCAGCAAACTTCGCCCAGTCGACATTAAGGCCCTTTCGATGACCAAGTGCCTCGCCCTCTCGGATTATACTACTGCGCCAATCAACGACGGTGCCGAAGACATCGAAGGTCAGCGCTTTAATCCCTGCTATGTCCATATCGTCTCCTTAAACCGAGATACAAGATTCAAGATGCAAGTAATAACGACTCAGTGGACTTGACTTGTATCTTGTAACTTGTACTTTGAATCTGCCTTTTAGGCATTTAAGACACGAATCGACTTGCCATCCAACCAGGCCCGAATATTTTCCACGGCCTCACCATATACTAATTCATACGTTTCCCGAATGACGTAGGCCGTATGCCCTGTCAGAATCGCGTTGTCCAGTTTTCTCAAGGGATGATCGCGTGGCAACGGTTCGACGTCATAAACGTCGATGCCGGCACCGGCGATGGTCTGCTTTTGCAGCACATCAATCAGTGCCGCCTCCTCAACGATAGGTCCGCGGGATGTGTTGACCAGATAGGCACTCGGTTTCATCAGCCCAAGTTCACGCCGACCAACGAGACCGTGCGTGCGGTCGCTTAGCAACAGGTGAATGGTCACCACGTCGGACTCGGCGAATAGTCTATCCTTGTCGACCCTGACGGCACCGCACTCTTTGGCGCGCTCGTCGCTTAAGTTCTGGCTGCAGGCGATCACCTTCATACCGAAGGCGACACCCACCTTCGCCACTTGCGAACCCAACTTACCCAAGCCCAGAATACCCAACGTCTTGCCGCGCAGCCCCTCCGCCAAACCCGATTGCCATCCGCCTTCGCGCATCGCCCGGTCCTCGCGTGGTATTTGCTTCATCAATGCCAGGATCAGTGCCCACGCGTGCTCGAACGCGGGATATGGCAGCAACGCTGTCCCACACACGGGCAAGCCACGCTTGCGCGCCGCCTCCATGTCGATAGCGAGGTTTCGCATGCCCGTAGTGACCAAGAGTTTCAGATTGGGCAACTTTTCGATCAACGATGCTGGAAAAGGTGTCCGTTCTCGCATCGCCACCACCACGTCAAAACCCGCTAAGGCATCCGCGACGGCTTGCTCACCCTTTATGTGTTCATTGAACACGGTAACTTCCACATCCGACGGCAAGCTACTCCAGTCCGCAGCCGCGAGCGCTATATTTTGGTAATCGTCAAGAATTGCAACGCGGGTCGCCATTTTGTTCACCTACCCCAAACCAGGAATTTCAAGATTCTTATCATTGAGGTACTTAAGGGGTTAATATTCGCCTCGAACCCCGAAGATTACAACGCTGTTTCTAGCACCGCGGCCAGGGCCTCGCTCACTTTCAACTCGCGCCAGGAGAAGATACCCATGCAGCTTCGATTTCTCGGCAGTGGCGATGCATTCGGCAGCGGTGGCCGCTTTAACACATGCATGCTGGTTACGACATCAGCCACAGCTTTCCTCATCGACTGCGGTGCGTCTTCCCTGATCGCCATGCGGCACTTCAATGTGGATCCCAACACAATAGATACCATCCTGATCAGTCACCTACACGGCGATCACTTTGGCGGCCTGCCATTTATGATCCTCGACGCGCAGCTGGTCAGCAAGCGTACACAGCCATTGACGGTCGCGGGACCGCCCGGTATGCAGAAGCGGCTTGTAACAGCCATGGAGTGCTTCTTCCCCGGATCCTCGGGAATCCAACGGAAGTTCGAAGTTAGGGTGCTCGAACTGCAGCCCGAGGTGCCGTCTCAGCTCAACGGCATTGCCGTCACCCCCTATGTCGTGCAGCATTACAGTGGTGCACCGCCATTTGCGTTACGAATTCAATGTGAGGGCAAGGTAATCGCCTATTCAGGCGATACCGAATGGACCGAGAATCTGGTCTCTGCAGCACACGAGGCGGACTTGTTCATCGCCGAAGCCTATTTCTTTGAAAAGCAGGTGAAGTACCACCTCAACTTTCGAACACTGCAAAAACACCTGAACAAGGTTCGGCCGAAACGATTGATTCTTACACATATGAGCCAGGACATGTTGGGACGACTGGAGGACATTGACTACGAGACAGCCGAAGACGGCAAGATTATCGAGATTTAACAAACGCTTCGGCCACTTGAAAAAGGGATTGCGAGTCTGAAGGAGTTGAAAGATAGCAACAGGATTTCCGTTGCGTTCGATTTGGTTCCTGTGCCCAACCCAACAATCGGGCAACAGTCAACGTGTCTAACGTCTCCCCCTGTGAGGACTAAGCTTGACGGGAGAACCTACTTGGTTGGATTCACGATTACATCCTACAGTCCAGTAGCAAACTGTTGAAGCAGTCCAAATTTCATTCCCCGCGCCAGTGTTCTAGAATCTGGTGCCGCTCTGCGAGCAGTGATGCCACAAGCCCTACGACGACCGCCCAGAAAGCCGAGGTGATGCCAACAAATGCGAACGGCGTGGCGGCGACCGCGAAAGCCACGAGCGCTCCGAAGCGCAGCTTGTTACTAAAGGCCTTCACGAAAGCATCTTGCAGCGAGGAAAGAATAGCGAGTCCCGCCAAGGCAAAGATATACGACTTTGGCAGTATCCCAAGAAGCGATGCCACCGGTGCAGCGGCCACGGCAATCAGGATGGTGAGGGTCGCGGCGATGAGGTTAGCCCAATAGCGACCGGCAACGGGTCCCGCATCGGGCGAGGCTAATATTGCCACCCCTGTTCGGGCCACAATCGCCGGATGACCGCCGAGCAGAGCATTGACGATTGAGTTTAGACCGAGGACCACCGTGACGCGGTTGACCGGCACGCGATAGCCTTGAGCGAGCAGGAAGCCCAGACCCTGCACGTTGCCAAGGCCCATGGCCAGCACGAGCATGGGAAGACTGACCGCAATGAACGCGGGGAGCGAAAAGCTCATCTCCGGGACGGCAAGCGTTGGCAAGCTCCACGCAATCGACGCAGGCGTCGCCCGTTCGGCGAGAAATACCGCGACACCGCCGGCGATGACGGCGAGGCCGACGGGTGGCACGCGAGGGCTTCCAATGAGCCGTCCCACTAAGTAGGCGGCGACCGTCGTGCCTGCGACCAGCACGTCTTCCACGGTCGCGCTGACCAGCCGCGTGACATAGCCGAGAATGCTGCCGGCGAACATCCCCATGATGATGGGGAGAGGGAGCCACTTCATGATTCGCGCGCCGACGCCGAGGATACCGAGCACCAGGATCAACAATCCCGCGATGAGATTGGCACCCACTAGCTCAGCATAGGTGAACTGTCCGGCCAGCGTGCCAAGATAAATAAGACCGGGAATGGTCCAGGTGATGGGCAGGGGCTGGCGATAGTAAATCGACAATATGATGGAAGACACCGCACCGCTGAACCATAGGATGAATATCCAGCTCGAGGTCTGGGCAGCGGTAACACCCAGCTGTTGCGAAACGGCGATGTGCAGCGGAACCGTACCAAACGCGTACCACACGAATGCGGTCACACCTGCCCACAGCGCTGCGGTGTTGAAATCCCCCCAGATGGAAAGTTTTTTCATGTAGACCTCCCTAAATTTGTAATCGTCGGCGGCGCTTGGTGTGCAGAATACTCGGCTTCTATGCAGGCGTTTGGCCGTCCCTAATACTGCGCCAGACGTGGGTCCAGAGAAATTACGCCACCCTGCTTTATCCGGCCAAGGAGGTAGCAAATGGAGCGAGTGGCAACGCTATAAACGCTGCAGCCTAACCCATTATGGTAAGCTAATTCCATGCCCAGCCTCGTTAAGATCCCGAATTACTTCTGCAAAGAAATTGCAGACCAAATCACAAGGGTGCGTGAGAAGGGAGGATCTTAGCCATGACCAAAAAACGTCGAAGAGTCTTGATCGTCAGCTTTGATGGGTTGCGGCCCGATATGGTGACACCAGAGCTGATGCCGAATCTGACAACATTTGCCGAGGTCGGTGTGCACTGTACGCACAGCCGCGCGACTTTTCCTACCGAGACACGTGTGAATCAGGCCGCGCTCGTCACGGGCTGCTATCCCACACGACACGGCATCGTTGGCAACAAGTTTCTTGAGCCGGTGGCGTCGCCCGGCAAGCTGTTTAACACCGGCGATGAGACGCAACTCGCCGAAGGGGACCGTAAGCTCAACGGCAAGCTGGTGGATGTACCGGCTCTGGGCGAGATCTTGGCAAACCACGATATGGCGCTCGCCGTAGTGAGCGCCGGTACCCCCGGCGGCACGCGGATGCTGCATCATAAAGCCGAAAAGCTAGGGGGCTTTCGTCTGGCCTTACACCGTCCCGATGCGTCGGTCCCCAGAGAGCGCATCAACGCGGTGCTCGAACGCCTCGGACCGATACCAAAACACGAAATCCCCAGTCTTAGCTGGCTGACCTATGCGACCGATACCTATCTCAACTACATCGAGCCCGAGTTAAAACCTGAAGTGTGCATCCTGTGGTTTTGCGAGCCTGACAACAGCTACCACTTTCGCGGTATCGGTACAGAGCCGAATCTAGAAGCCATACGCCACGCCGATGCCGAATTTGGCCGTATCCTCCGCTGGCGGGAGCAGTCCGACATCGGTGACCGGCTACAAGTCATCACCATGTCGGATCATGGTCAGCTCACGCTCACCGGTGAAGCCGTCCGCATTGCATCAGGGCTAGAAGCGGCAGGTTTTACCGTCGGCGAGACGGTCTCCGACGGGGCGGATGCCGCGCTTGCACTGGACAACGCCGGTGGCATCTATCTACGCGACGGCGACCCGGATCTCATACAGGCTATCGTCGTGTGGCTCCAAACACAGCGGTGGTGCGGCCCGGTTTTCACACGCCAGGGAATAGGTACACTCCCGCATGCCTTATTGGGCATCGACCATCGCCGTGCCCCGGATATCGCGCTGGTATTGCAAAATGATGACGCGGTCAATGCCTACGGCATCGCCGGTTCGTGTCGGCACGACCAGAACGTCTGTCCGGTCGGGGGCGGTCTGCATGGGGGTCTACATGTTCTCGAGCTAAGCAACTGGTGCGCCATGAGCGGTGACGCCTTCCGCAGCGGGTACACATCAACGCTAGCGACGGGGACAATCGACATCCTGCCCACTGTGTTGACTGTTCTCGGTACTCCCGTACCTGATTATGTGCAGGGGCGCGTTCTACACGAGGCGTTTGCCGAAAACACCGAGCCGCTATCTCCCGAAATGTTTCAAAAAACTTTCACCGCAGAAGGTCACAATGATTACCGAGCCCATCTATCGGTGAGCTATGTAGGTGGGACGTATTATCTTGAGCGCGGGTGGGTGGATTGAGATTTGAGGATTTGAGTCTTAAGTGTGCGACTATTAATTATGAATAGGATAATGGACAGGAAACTACGCAGCAAACAGGGGATATACACGAAGCAAAAAAAAACCAGGCTTGTAGCGACAGCTCTACTTACCTTGGTCATTACCACTGCGTCATACCAAGAGACACCAAGAGCGAACGGAGTAAAGCTGCCTATGGGTTCGGTTGAAGATGTGGCCTATGCAGAACAATTATGGTTGATGATGCACTCAGAAAGGCTCGTGGGAAAAAACGCAGACCGACTTAAACCTTTTTTTGGTGGCGCGCGTCCGCATGGAATGATACTGGAGCTAGCGTATCGAAACCTGAGTGTCGGCAACCACACCGGTTTTATAGTCATCAAGAAAAACTACGACGGGTCGGATGTATCCGTCGCTAACGTTGAGAAGAATCGAGCGAAGTACCTTTCATCCATAACCGTTATGTATCAAAGGGAACTGGGTTACGATGAAGATAATCAGAATTGGTTCTGGGTTAAATACAAACCAGATGGACGCCTGTTCAAGAAGGAAATAAATGGAAAAGATGTGGCTCTGGCAGGAAGAATTCTTAAAGGTAAAACCAGAGACGAAAACGGTGGATGTCTATATTGTCACAGTTCCGCTGGTGGCGGGGACTATATCTTTTATCCTGATATACAGGTGCTACCTGTCAATAATTGAGGCAAGGGATCGAAAAGAAGTCGGAAGTCTTTTCGGAGGCCGAGTCCTTAGTCCTACGTCGAGCTTCTCAATCCTGCGACGCGTCAGGATCCATACTCAGATGGAGCCATAAATGCTCCAATGGCTCGCCGCTGCAGCCGTCTATCTTGGGAATTTCGCAGTTAAACCAGCGGCGCCGCATATCACCAGTCAACCGGGCGTCACAACGACTGAAAGTGATCCGGGTGCCTTGTTTGGGAATATCCGTTTCTTCACCGTAGTCGAGTAATGAACAATGAAGATTGTACCTACGCTTTTTGCCGTAGCCATCTTCTTAACCGGTATCAGCGGCACCACGCTCGCCGCGGAAAAGAGAGTCGGCTGGTATGTAGGTGCAGGTCTCGGCCGTTCTGACGATGAAGTCTTGGACGATCAGGACGTCGACCCTAAAGTGTTCGGTGGTTACCAGTTCAATCGCTATGTCGCACTAGAAGGCGCCTTTGTCGGACTTGGTCGAGAGCTCGGTCCCGACGACCTCACCAAGGAGGGGCTTGCGGTACAGGTGGTTGGAACATTCCCTATCGGCAAACGTATTCAAGTTTTTGCCAAGGCAGGGAGCTTCGCCTGGGAAGTGAACGCTGACGAGGTTGCGTGCGTCGACACTGGGTCGGGGTTGCTCTGCTCTGTCGAAGAGGTGGAGTTGGATGACGGAACGGACCGCGCCTACGGTGTCGGTGTCGAGTATTATTTGGGGAAGCGGTGGGGCCTGCGTGGCGAGTGGGAACAGTTCGAAGACGTCGGAGATAGCGACGTCGATTTCCTCTCATTCAGCGTGACATTCCACTTTTGATCACTGCTAGTGGACGAAACAAAAGGGTGACGCCGGTTCTCGATTGGGTAGACGGGTCGCCCCTTATCGGAGAAAGCTCGGCTCTAAGCTGCACCTGCCACAAACATCGACGCTTGAGGAAAAGCAGACACATGAAAAATCAAGTACTTAGCGTAAAGTCCCATATCACGGCTTGGGCCGTATGCTCAGATGTTAGGCGATGAAGGTGACGTGCCGGAAATGTGGTAGCTCGTGGCGATCCCCAGAAACGATTGACCACAACACCCGTCATGAGCTCGCATTTCTGTTTCGGTCTGGGCGACAAATGGATGGCATCTTTCGTCTTCGAGTGGTGGCAAATACCTCGATTGCCGATGCGAAGAGCATCTGTCGGCACATTTCCAAACAGAAAGGCCAATGTCACCGTTGTTCGGGCCCGCTGGATGGAAAGGTTCTAACGACATGTGCCAACTGCTCGTCGATCAATTATGATCTGTAGCTACCTAACATGCCGCGATAGAATGGCACGGACAGACTGAGGGAGGTGCGTATGGTAACACTAGGTTCACTCTGGCTTGCGATTCTGCTAGCCGCCGTTGTCGTGTGGATCGCGAGCGCGTTGATTTGGATGGTCCTTCCTCACCACAAATCAGATTACAAAGGATTACCGGACGAAGAAGCGGCGCGAAAAGCACTCACGCCACAGGACCTCGCACCGGGCCAGTACAACATTCCCCACTGTGCGTCTATGGAGGAAATGAAAAAGCCTGAGGTGCAAAAGAAATTTGAAGAAGGACCTGCCGGCTTCATCACGATTCTTCCTCGAGGTGTACCTGCCATGGGCAAGCCCATGGTACTGACATTTGTGTATTACTTAATAGTTGGTGTCATAATCGCGTACGTCGCGAGTCGGACCCTTGCGCCAGGAGCCGACTATCTCGCGGTATTCCGCGTAACTAGCACGATTGCATGGTTGGCGTACGGGGCAGCGATCATTCCAGATGCGGTATGGTTCGGTCGGCCGTGGTCGGCCGTCGGCAAGCACCTGATCGATGCGCTTGTCTACGCTTTGCTGACGGCCGGCGTGTTCGGTTGGCTGTGGCCGAGTTAACCGGAACCGCGCCGATTAACTCTAACGGTAAGAAACAAGATGATCCTTACCCATCTCGGAAAAACTCCGGAGATTCATCCGTCCGCCTATGTAGCGCCGAGCGCGACAGTCTGTGGCGACGCGGTCATCGGCCCAAACTCACGTATTATGTTTGGCGCGACTGTGATTGCCGAGGGTGGCCGCATCGTGGTAGGGGAAAACTGTATCGTTATGGAAAACGCGGTGGTCCGGAGCACTGCCCTTCATTCGACCACGATCGGTAATTGTTGCTTGATCGGCCCGAATGCCCACGTCATTGGGTGCACGATCGAGGATGAAGTCTTCATTGCCACCGGCGCCGCCATCTTTCACGGGGCGCATTTGGGAAAGGCGTCCGAGGTTCGCGTAAACGGCGTGGTTCACATTAAGACGCGTGTCGTACCGGGAGAAACGGTTCCTATCGGCTGGGTTGCAGTGGGCGATCCCGCCAAGATCCTTCCACCGGACCGCCATGCTGCGATCTGGAAGATTCAGAAGCCTTTGAACTTTCCGATGACCGTGTATGGCATAGACCGCGATGAAGCCGACATGCGCAAAATCACGCAGCGCGTCGTCGACGCGCTCGCCGCACATAAAGGCGACACCGTTGTTTCCTGATTGCCGGGCGCACATCGCCGATGTGCCCCGAACTACTTTCGGTCTCGGATGAAGCGATAGATCTCGGTGAAATCGGCGCTGGGCACCGTTTGCGTAAAGTGCCCCCATATATCAGCGCACGCCGCGCCGATCGTCATCGGTCCGTGAGCCGCACGCACATTCTCGAGATACAGTTTCAGGTCCTTCAGAAAAAGTGTGTTCTGAAAGCCGGCGTCATAGGTCTCGGTCAAGATGCGGTTGGGAAACTTGTCTGCAGTGGCCGTGTTCTGGCCGGTAGAGACATTAAACACGTCAAGCATTGTTTTCATATCGAGGCCGTGCGACAGACCGAAGCAAACCGCCTCGCTAGTGGCGGCCATCGCAACGCCCGATAGAAAGTTGTTGGCGAGCTTCATGGCTTGACCCTGGCCGGCTTGCGTGCCGACGTGGAACGGATTCTTCGAAATCGCCTTAAGCAGCGGTACTAATTCGTGAAAACGCTGCACCGGCCCGGCAAACATGGTTGAAATCGTTCCCGCCTTCGCTCCGGCAACGCCACCCGAGACAGGCGCATCGATATATTCGATGCCGACCGCCTCCAGCCGCTCGCAAATATCCCGGGCGGCCTGCACACCGATGGTGGACGTATCCATGATGCAACGTGCAACGCGCGGGTCGCTAGTAATAATTTCCTCAGCAACACTGGTGCTTGCCGCCGCATTCGGGAGGCTAAGGAATACCGCTTCGGTCTGGGCGGCGACTTCGGCGACAGAGGACGCAACAGTGGTGCCGTTGGGCGCGCGCGGCGCCGTGCCCGCGGCGTCATAGACGATCAGCGGGTATCCAGCCTTCGTGAGATTCGTCGCCATTGGGCGGCCCATATTGCCGAGGCCGATAAAGCCGATGAGTTTCGTAGCAATCACTTCACCCGCACCATGAGGATGCTGTTTGACCTGCCGACGCCGTGGCGAGGAAGCAGCACGTTGGTGGATGCGTGTTGGCCTTTAATACAGTGCTGGCAGATACCTACTCTTTGCGTAACTTCGGATCGAGCACGTCGCGAAGCGCGTCGCCGAACAGATTGAATCCGAACACCGCGATGGAGATGGCGATGCCCGGGAAGATGGACACCCAGGGGGCGCTCTCGAGGAATTCCTCGGCGCCGCCTTTGAGCATCAAGCCCCACGCCGGCGTCGGGTCCTGAACCCCCATGCCGAGGTAGGACAGCACCGCTTCGAGGAGGATGGCCTGGCCCACGAAGGCGCTCAGCATAATCAGGTAGGGCGCCATGACGTTGGGTGTCATGTGGCGCAAGATGATGCGTGCGTGGCTGAAGCCGAGCGCCCGCGCCGCATCCACGTAGGGGATCTCGCGGATCGCCAGCGCGCTCGAGCGTACCACCCGTGCGCACTGGGGAATGAACGGGATCGTGATGGCGATAATCACATTCTCGGTACCGGGGCCAAGTGTGGCCACCACCGCCAGCGCCAGGATGATCAGCGGGAAGGCCATGACCACGTCCACGATGCGCTGGACGAGGATGTCGAAGATGCCGCCGAAGTAGGCGCTAGCCACCCCGAGAATCAGGCCGCCGGTGGCCCCAAAAAAGGCCGCCGTTAACCCGATGAAGAGCGCGGTTCGCGCACCGTAGAAGATGCGCGTAAGAATGTCGCGCCCGAACTCGTCCGTGCCCATCCAGTGCACACCGCTCGGCCCATCCAGCATGTGCGGAAGGTCGTTCGCCTCCGGGTCGTAGGGGGAAATAACGTTCGCGAACGCCGCCGCCAAGATCATGATGATCACGATTGACGCCCCCGCCACTCCCAACGGCTGTTTGCGACAAAGGTCTCCCAGCCGCGTCAGGAGTGGCTTTCTCAGCGCCTCCAGTTCGGTGGTGTCAATGTAGGCTTGCGGTGTCGCCATGGGTTTGCTTCCTAGCCGTACCGAATGCGCGGATCCAACCAAGCGTAGAAGACGTCCACCACCAGGTTGGTCAAAACGAAGATCAACACCACCAGCATGACGAGCTGTTGCGTCAGCGCGAAATCCTGGTGGCCCACCGAGTCCACGAACAGCTTGCCCACACCGTTGAGATTGAAGACCTGCTCGGTGACCACCAGGCCCCCGATCAGAAACGCGAACTCGATGGCGATGATGGTAACCACGGGCAGCAGCGCGTTCTTGAGCGCATGGCGGTTGATGATGAGCTTCTCCACCAGCCCCTTCGCGCGTGCGGTACGGATGTAATCTTCGCGCAGCACTTCGAGCATGGCGGAGCGGGTCATGCGGGTCGCCACCGCCGAGTAACGATAGCCGGTCGCCACCGCCGGCCAGATGAGCTGGGCAAGGTTGCCGAGCGGATCCTCGAAAGGCGACACGTAGTTGATGGGAGGCATCCATCCCTCCCCGAACATTTTTTGGCTCACGACCAGGATGCCGAGGATAATCATGATTCCCAGCCAGAACGAGGGGATCGCGATACCGGCGATGCTAAAGGTGCGTACCGCATAGTCGATCCACGTATCCTGCTTGACCGCCGAGATGATGCCGAGCGGAAGGGCAAAGGCGATGGCGACGAGGGTGGCCATGATGGCAAGCTGCAACGAAAGCTGGAAGCGGATGCCAATCTCGTGACCAATGGGCTGGCCCGTCCACATCGACTTTCCCAGATCGCCCGTGATATAGCCGCCGACGAAGTCGCCAAACTGCACGATAAGAGGGTTGTCGAGTCCCAGCTCCTTTCGGCACAGCGCGATGTCGTGCGGGTCGGCATAAAGGCCGGTGCCGGCCAGGCGGACTTCGCAGACATCACCCGGCAAGAGTCGGAGCAGGAAAAACACCAGCAATGCTGCCCCGAACAGGGTCGGGATCATGAGCAGCAGGCGCTTGACGATGTAGGCGTACATCGAGCGGGAAGAGACGCCGGCGCCCGCCCCTCGCGGGGCGAGACGCCAGCCTTAAAGCTTACATCAACGACTTATCCAACCAGACGTTGTCGAGCTGCTGGTTGAGGTAGTGGCTCGGTGCAATCTTCCATCCCTTCACGTAGGCGCGGTGGGGATTGATCTTGTACCACCACAGGGTGATACCCATGTGAGCCTCCTCGTCCAGCGCGCGCTTTTCGTATTGCCGCATCAGGCTGTATTGCTCCGCTTCCGTCGGGGCGCGTAGCAGCTTGTCGTACATCTCCTCCAGTTTTTTGTCCTCACACTGGCTGTAGTTGTTGCCGGCGCTGCAAAGGAACTTCGACACATCGGCGATAGGATTGACGACCGACTGGCAATTGAAGTCGATGGACACGTCGTTCTCGTGCGACTTACGCAAGTTCGCGTAGAACTGCGGTGTCGGCCGCACGGTCTGCTTGGCCGTTACACCGATCTGCTTCCACTGGTCGATGAGCCAGGTACCGACCACCTTATAAGGCTGATCGACGTCGCGGTTGTTGTAGTCGATCGTAAGGTTGCTCACGCCCGCCTCGGCCAGCAGCCGTTTGGCCTCCGCGCGCGATTTGTCGATATCAAGCCCATAGCCCGCGAGCGCTTGCAGCTCCTCCGTCTTTGCCGCCAGCGGATGGCCGGGGAAGACCACGCCCCCCACCGTCTTCACGATGGCGATTTTCGAGAGGTACTGCGACCCCTCCTGACGATCGACCGCCAACGACAGCGCCCGGCGCACCCTGGCGTCGTCGAAGGGCTTGCGCTTGTGGTTAGGCGTAAACATCAACGAGCAGTTCCAGTCGCTTTCCTGTACCTTGAGCTTGTCGCCCAGCGCCGCAACCAGGTCATCGCGCGCCTTCGGCGGGAAGCCGCGGAACTCGATGCCGGCCCGGTTGCCGCGGATCGCCTGAATGCGCACCGACATCTTCTTGGCGATTATCGCCTTGTAGCCGTCCAAATAGGGCTGGCCTTTGTGATGGTAGTTGGCATACCGCTTGCCCTCGACAAGCGCGCCCGGCTGATGCTGGACGAACGTGAACGGGCCGGATCCGTTGACATTGTCCCTGTGCCAATTGTAGCCGTGCTCATCGAGGTCCTTCTTGCTGTAGACCCAGTTGTACGGCGTCGCCAGCGCCGGGAGGAAGGCACCCGATGGGAACTTCAGCTTGAAGACGACCGTGTGGTCACTCGGTGCCGTAACCGACTCGACCATCTTGAAGAAGCTCTTACGGGCACTCGGGACGCCTTCGGGCGGGAAGACGATCTTCTTATAGGTCGCGACGACGTCATGTGCCGTCAGCGGGGTGCCGTCGTGGAACTTCACGCCCTTGTGCAGCTTGAAGGTGTACTTGGTGCCGCCCTCGGTGGCTTTGGGGACCTTACCTTTGCACAGGTCACACGCGAAATCCGAAGACTGCGGATCCTCGGGGTTCACCCTGATCAGCACGCTGTACATCGGTGCGTAGGGATGAATCACGGCATACGTGGTTTCCCGATGACCGTCCTTGGACGGCGCCTCGCCAGCCACCACGAAATTGAGGATGCCGCCCTTCTTGGCCGCTGACACGGGTCCGACCGCACCCAGACCAAGGGCGAACCCTGCCACCATAGCGATGGCGGTTGTTGGTTTGAAGCGTTTCATATGGACTCCTCCTTCTGTTTCTCTCTTTGTAGCAATGACGTTGAAGAAAGCGCTCCCTGTTCTTCTTCAACGTGGCTCCGGATGATGGAGCTTCCGGAAATCCTCCGTCTTTCCAAGGCCTTAAGTCTTCTCGAAAATATCGAGAAGACGCCTATATTCCCCGGATGCTTGGCGTTTTGCAACACCTGATTCGACTCGCCCGTGCCCCCAATATTGAAGGCTCCAGCGTGCGGTCAAACCTGAGTGCACGCTACCCAGTGACCGGGTCTCAGCTCACGCAGCGCCGGCACGTCCCTATGGCAGCTTTCCACCGCTAAGGGGCATCTGGGATGAAACACACACCCGCTCGGTGGATTAATGGGACTTGGCACCTCACCCGTAAGGACCTGGTGCTTGCGCTCCGCCTCGACCGTGGGATCGGGCACCGGTACAGCTAACAGCAGCCCCTTCGTATACGGGTGCATCGGGTTATCGAACAGCTCGTCGGACTCGGCAAGCTCCACCATGTTCCCCAGGTACATGACCGCCACACGGCTGCACAAATGATGCACGACGCTCAGATCATGGGCGATAAACAGGTAGGTCAAATCAAACTCTTCGCCCAGGTCTTCGAGCAGGTTGATCACCTGTGCCTGGATTGAGACGTCGAGCGCCGATACCGCCTCGTCGCAGATAATAAAATCCGGGTTCAAGCACAGCGCGCGCGCGATACCGACGCGCTGGCGCTGGCCGCCGCTCATCTCGTGCGGATAGCGATCGGCAAACTTCGCAGGCAGACCGCAAACTGTGAGCAGCTCCGCGATGCGCTTGCGCCGTTGCGTCGGGTCGCGGTAGACACCGTGCACACGCATGGGCTCGCCGAGGATCTCGCCCACCTTCATGCGCGGATTGAGCGAGCTGTAAGGATCCTGGAAGATAACCTGGATCTTCTGCCGCCAGGCAACCAGCGCTTTCTGATCCAGCTTTTCCAGATTAACGCCCTCAAACACAATCTCGCCGCTGGTCGGCTTCTCCAGTTGCAGGATGCAACGCCCTGTGGTGGTCTTGCCGCAGCCCGACTCGCCGACCAGTCCCAGGGTCTCACCCCGGGCAATGGTGAAGCTGACCCCATCGACCGCCTTGACGTTGCCGATCGTCCGTCGCACGACGATCCCCTCAGTGACAGCGAAATACTTCTTGAGGTTGCGCACCTCGAGCAGGGTTTCACCCTTGGCAACGGACTTGATTGCCGACGCCTTCATCTGTGCGCTCATGAAGCCACCTTAACGTCATCGCCAAGCTCGTGCTTGCGAAAGCAGGCCGACTTCTGGCCGTCGCCGACGTGCTCGAGCGGCGGAATGGCCTGCGCACACTTATCGAAGGCCCAGCGGCAGCGCGGCCGGTAGGCACAGCCGTTATCCAGCTTGGTCAGATCAGGCGGCTGGCCGTCGATCGGCACCAGGCGTTCGCCGCGGTGCCGGTCCATGCGCGGCACCGAAGCGAGCAGACCGATGGTATATGGATGTTTTGGGTTATGGTAGATCTGCTCGGCCGTTCCCTCTTCCACAATCTTGCCCGCATACATCACGTTGACGCGATCGGCATAACGCGCCACCACCCCTAGGTTGTGCGTGATGATCATAAGCGCCACATCCATGCGGTTGCTCAAATCCTTCATCAGCTGGAGGATCTGCGCCTGGATGGTCACGTCGAGCGCGGTGGTGGGCTCATCGGCGATGATCAGTTTGGGCTCACAGCTCAACGCCAAGGCAATCATCACACGCTGGCGCATGCCTCCGCTGAAATGGTGCGGGTACTGTCTGAGACGCCGCTCGGGATCGGAAATGCCGACCATACCGAGCAGCTCGACCGCGCGCGCGTCCGCTTTTTCACGCGTCATCCCGAGGTGGTGTTGTAAGGTCTCGGTAAGCTGTAGGCCGATGCTTAACACCGGATTAAGCGAGCTCATGGGTTCTTGAAAAACCATCGCAATCTGCCGGCCGCGCACGGTACGGATCTCCGCGTCGCTCAGCTTGAGTAGATCCTTGCCCATGAACCGGATGCTGCCGCCGACTACGCGTCCCGGGGGCCAGGGAATCAGTCGCAGCACAGACAACGCGCTCACGGACTTGCCGCAGCCAGATTCCCCCACGACTCCGACCGTCTCACCCTCCCCCACGTCGTACGATACGTCGTCGACCGCCTTTACAACACCCTCAGAGGTGAAAAATTGGGTGCGGAGATTCTCGATTTCGAGCAGTTTAGCCACCGACCCGCCTTGTTGTTTATTAATCCAAATGGTTAGGCTGAAAGACTTTTGAAAGCAAAACCCTAGGGGCTCTAGGCGTTGATGTCAAATTGCCCGGCCGTGTGCCTGTCTGGGTCTAGTCTGACGCGGAGCGCGCGACGGTCACAGCTGGAATAGGGCGGAGGCCTTTAATCATAGCGTATCCCCCCATAAAACCGGCCTGAGTTTCAAGGATTTTCCGTTGTCACCGGCCGCTTCTCGGCTGGTAATGGCCCGACCCCTTCGCGTAGCATCAGGGTCGGCACCCAGCTGGCGTTTCTGTGTCTGATCCCATGAGGGAAAGAGTATGGCGGGCATAGTAGAAATTAAGAATCTCTCCAAGCGTTTTGGCCCCATAACGGCGGTGGACGACGTGTCCTTCGAGGTGCGTCTGGGCGAGGTGCTCGGCTTTCTCGGTCCTAATGGTGCCGGGAAATCCACAACCATGAAAATGATCACCGGTTTTTTGACTCCGGACTCCGGTACCGTGATCGTCGACGGCGACGATATTGCGCTCGTGCCGGTGGCAGTAAAGAGACGCATTGGTTACCTGCCGGAGGGGACTCCCCTGTACGCCGACATGACACCTGGCGCTTTCCTGAATTTCATCGCAGAAATCCGCGGATTTCGTGGCGAAGATAAGCGCCACTGCATTAAGGAGACTGTCGCCAAGGTGAATTTGCAGCAAGTACTCGACCAGCCTATTGGCACGCTATCGAAGGGCTTTAAGCGTCGCGTCGGCCTCGCCCAAGCGATTCTACACGACCCAGAAGTATTGATACTGGATGAGCCCACAGATGGTCTTGATCCCAACCAGAAACATGAGGTACGCACGCTCATTCGCGCCATGGCCAAGGAGAAGGTCATCATTCTTTCAACCCACATCCTGGAGGAAGTGGAGGCCGTGTGTAGCCGCGCCATCATCATCGCCTGCGGAAAACTCGTCTGCGACGGTACACCGGCTGAGCTCGAGGCGCGTTCGCGTGTACACAATGCAGTCACACTCGCTGTGCGTGGCGGTACGGTCAACGGGACACGCGAGCAGCTGCGCGCCTTGTCCGGTGTCGAGTCAGTCGAAGTCCTCGCAGAGGCTGATGGCGTTGCTCGCTTCCAGGTCTACCCTAAAGGCGGCCAATCACTTGTGGCGACAATAAGTCAGGCCTCGCGCGAATGTGGATGGAACGTTGAGGAGCTGCGTGTCGAGCGTGGTCGCCTAGATGAGGTCTTTCGTTCGGTCACCACTGGTAAGTCCCGCGCTTCATAAGGAGACACGGATATGGCCAACATCTGGATTGTTTTCAAACGCGAGCTGGCAAGCTACTTCATGACGCCGATCGCTTATGTCTTCATTGTTATTTTTCTATTCTTAAGTGGCATATTCGCTTTCTACCTGGGCAACTTCTTCAGCCGTGGGCAGGCTGATCTGGAGCCGTTCTTCAGCTTTCATCCCTGGCTTTATCTATTTCTGATCCCGGCCCTCGCTATGCGTCTCTGGGCTGAAGAGCGCCGCGGTGGAACAATCGAGTTGCTGTTGACGCTGCCGATTACCATGCCGCAGGCGGTTCTTGGTAAATACTTGGCCGCCTGGGTGTTTACCGGCATCGCGTTGGCACTGACATTCCCGATCTGGTTGACGGTGAACTACCTCGGCGAGCCCGATAACGGCGTGATCTTCGCGGGTTATGTGGGCAGCTTTCTCATGGCTGGTGCCTTTCTCGCAATCGGGTCCTGTGTCTCGTGTTTGACCAAGAATCAAGTCATCGCGTTTGTTGTGACGGCGGTTGTTTGTCTGATCTTTGTGTTGAGTGGCTTTCCGTTGGTGCTCGATTTTTTCAGCAGCTGGGCACCCCGGTTTCTCGTCGAGGCTATCAGCTCGTTTAGCTTTCTGACCCATTTCAATGCGATTACGAAGGGCGTAATCGATCTGCGCGACCTAATCTATTTCGCATCATTGATCGCGTTCTGGCTGTTTGCGAATGCCATTCTGATCGAAATAAAAAAAGCGGACTGAGGAGAACAACACATGAAATCCAGTTGGCTTACAACTACCGGGCTCATACTGGGAGTGATACTACTTCTTGCAGTCAATATTCTCAGCAACACCGCCTTCACCTCTGTGCGGCTCGATTTGACTGACAACAAACTCTATACGCTCTCGGGCGGTACGAGGAATGTCCTTGCCGGGCTGGACGAGCCTGTTACGTTACGGCTGTTTTTATCGCGTGGATTGTCGGCACGTTTACCCAGTATCAACAGCTACGCGAAACGTGTCCAAGAATTGTTGGATGAGTATAAGCGCGCTGCTGGTGACAAACTGGCGGTCAGTATCATCGATCCAGAGCCGTTCTCCGAAGACGAAGACCGCGCCGTCGGCTACGGTCTGCCTGGTATACCGCTTGACGAGGAATCCACGTTCTATTTTGGATTGGTCGCTACCGGCTCTACTGACGAAGAGGAGGTGATTCCATTTCTCTCCGCGGAGCGTGAGGAGTTTCTCGAATATGATCTCACTCGGCTGATCTACCAGGTCGCGAAGCCCAAGCAAAAGGTCATCGGTTTAATCAGTTCACTGCCCATCGACGGCACGAACCCGCAGAATCCGCAAGCGGCGATGATGGGCGGAGCGCCGCAACCTTGGATTGTGTTAGCGCACGTGCGCCAATTCTTCGAGGTCAAGACACTCGACAACAATATTAAAGAAGTGCCGGACGACGTGAACGTGCTGATGCTGGTGCACCCGAAGAAGCTGAGCGACCAGACGCTCTACGCCATCGATCAGTTCGTTCTTCGCGGTGGTCGTGCCTTGGTGTTCGTCGACCCTCACGCCGAGGGCGACCGCGGCGATCAACCGGGGCTCATGGGTATGGCATCGTCGGCACGTAGCTCTGAGCTGAGTAAGCTCCTGAGCGCGTGGGGATTGGAATTAGCGTCGGCGAAGGTTGTCGGTGACCTACAGTGGGCAACCAAGGTGCGCTTTCAGCGCGGCGGGCGTCTGGTACTGATGGACTATCCCGTTTGGATGAATCTTCCGCCAGCATTGTTCAACCAGGATGATATCGTCACCGCGCAGTTGGGGAACCTGGCGTTCGCCACACCGGGACGACTCACGGTGAAAGATAATGCCGGCATGCGGATCGTTCCACTTGTTCAGTCGAGCCCGAACGCGATGCTCATCGATAGCGAACGCTTGAGCTTTGTCAACGACCCGCAGAACCTTTTGCGAAACTACAAGCCAGCCGGCGAGCCCCTCACGCTCGCCGTTCGGGTGACGGGGCCAGTCGATAGTGCGTTCACCGACGGCCCGCCAGCCGCTAAGGATGACAACCTGGACAGCTCGCAGAAAGACGCGAAAGCCGAAAAAAAGGAAGACGGCAAACCCGCTGAGCACGAGCACCTGGCGAAGTCAAAGGGCGACATTAATGTCATCGTCGTCGCCGATACCGACCTGCTGCAAGACCAGTTTTGGGTGCAAGTGCAAGAGTTCCTCGGCACGAGGCTGGAGATTCCGACGGCAGCCAATGGAACGTTCGTCGTCAATGCGCTCGATAGCCTCACCGGCAGCGACGAACTCATCAGTATCCGTAGCCGTGGGCGCTTTACACGGCCCTTTACCCGGGTCAACGCCCTGCGACAGGATGCCGAGCTGCGTTTCCGCGAGAAAGAACAGCAACTGATTCAACGGCTAGAGGAGACGGAACAGAGACTCACAGAGCTGGAACGCAGCAAAAAAGGCGACAATGCGGTGGTCCTGAGCGAAGCGCAGCAAAAAGAGATCGCCCGTTTCCGTGACGGAAAAACCAAAATACGCAAAGAGTTGCGCCATGTGAGGCACGAACTTCGGAAGAACATCGAGAGCCTGGAGGGTTGGATGAAATTCGTTAACATCGGGATGATGCCTGTGCTCATCGGCGTAGGCGGCATGGTGGTTGGCTCTTATCAGATCCGTCGCAGAAAGCGAGGGGCACGTACCACAGCTGACACTCGGTAAGAGGACAGCGATGAGAAGCAGCAGAACGCTCGTTATTCTCGGTCTGATCACACTTGCTGTTGTGTTGGCCGCGATATTTGGCCGGCAAGAATCGACCGCCATTCCGCGCCAAGGTGAGCGGGTGTTTCCGCAGCTGATGGCGAATATCAATGATGTAACCGAAGTCGTGGGGCAAAGCAGCACGGATACGTTTACGCTTAACCACCGGGACGATCGTTGGGTGGTAAAGGAAAGAGCCGGTTACCCGGCCGATGTTGATAAGGTCCATCAACTTTTGGTGGGTACCGCGCAGCTGCAACGAGTGGAACCGAAGACCCGCAATCCCGAACTTTATAAGAAAATTGGCGTGGAGGATGTCAACAAAGCGGGGGCAAAGTCCGTACAAATCTCCGTAAAGAACGCTAACGGCAGTACGCTGGCGGAATTCATACTCGGCGAGCGACGTTGGGGAGCGGGAGATCCGAATGTAAGCCAATACTACGTTCGACTTGCTGACGATCCGCAGGCGTGGTTAGTAGAAGGGAATTTCCCACAGGAAAAATCTGCCACAAGCTGGCTCGATGACGAAATTCTTGCAATCGACTCCGCGCGGGTGCGAGAGGTGCGAGTGACCCATCCGAAACGGCACAAAGTCACCGTTCGCCGCCGGGACCCGAATGCGAACGATTATCAACTTGTAGGTTTACCCGAGGGGGCAGAGCTAGAGTCACAATGGACTGTCAACGGCATCGCCAACACGTTGACGAATCTCACCTTGGACGACGTCAGGCCGGCCTCGGATATAAAGTTTAAGAAGCGTCCTGACCTGTCAGTGGAACTTGATACCTTTGACGGCTTGCGGGTCAACATGAAAACGATGAAAGAAGGTGATAAGAACTTGGCTCGCATCAGTGCGAAGTTTGATCGCGCTTTGATACGCGAGGATGCGGAGGCCAAGAGCGACCCGGAACAGTCTGAAACTGAAGATGCGAGCAATAAATCGAAACTGAAGGATCCGGAGGCTGTTAAAAAAGAGGCCGAGAAGCTTACTGCTCGCTGGCAAGACTGGGTCTATGTCGTGCCGCAGTATCACATTGATAGCCTTGCCAAGAAGAAGGCGGATTTAATAAAGCCCAAGAACAAGCAGGAGACCAGATAGACAGCTACACGCGTTGTGCGCACGGTTACGACGCGGGTTCACTACATCGTTGCCGCCTGCCAACCACAGCCCATTGAAGGATGACTTAAACGGCCGTTAGTCCGACTCGGACGCTGTATAATCTCCGCGCGCGGGCTTCTACATAACGGTTGCCACACTGCGTACATGATGAAGCGCGAAGCCCAGACATCGATGGAGATCCCAAATGGCACTTTCTGATTTCCCCAGGGTTCAACTGACGCATACACCAACGCCATTTGAGCCGCTGCCAAACTTGACACAACAACTTGGCGGACCGCGCCTGTTCGTGAAAAGAGACGATTGCACCGGACTTGCCATGGGCGGCAACAAAGCGCGGCAGCTCGAATTCTACTTCGGCGAAGCCAAGGCCGAGGGCGCGGACACGGTGCTTATCACCGGCGCGGTGCAATCCAACTTCCTGCGCATGACGGCAGCCGCCGCCGCAAAATTGGGGCTGCGCTGCGAGATCCAGCTTGAGGATCGGGTCCCCAATATGGGGGCTGACTACCACAGTTCCGGTAATGTTCTGTTGCATCAGATCCTAGGTTGCACAATGCACAGCTTTGCGGGGGGAGAAAACGAGAAAGCCGCTGACGCGGCCTTAGAAAGAATGGCCGATCGGATCCGCGCCGATGGCGGTCGGCCCTATGTCATCCATCTGAGCCAAGAGCATCCACCGATTGGCGCGTTGGGCTATGTCGACGCCGCGCGTGAAATACTTGAACAATCGTCGCAGGCTGACATCAGGATCGACGTGTTCGTGGTGCCATCGGGGAGTGCCCTTACCCATGTGGGCTTGCTGGTCGGGCTCCGGCTGCTGGGAAGCCAAGTCCCGGTGCTGGGTATTTGCGTTCGCCGCGATCAGGAACAGCAAGCTGAAAGAGTTCTGAGGCGCGCATCGGAAACCGCCCAACTGATAGGGCAACCGGGGCTTATCAGTGCGGACGATGTATGGGTGGACGATCGCGTTCTTGCGCCCGGTTACGGCCGTGTGAATGACGAGACGACCGAAGCGATCCTGCTCGCGGCCCGCAGCGAAGGCTTGCTGCTTGATCCGGTGTATTCCGGAAAAACCCTCGCCGGTCTGACTGCGCTTATTCGCGACGGGGTTATCGCGACGGACTGGGACGTCGTCTTCCTGCACACGGGTGGGACGCCCGCCCTATTTGGTTATCAGAGCCTATTCTCCACTTAACCCGCGACCGGCCCTCGGGGGCAGATCCAAACGCCCAGTCAACGACCGGTCGAGATCGTCGCCGCGCTCCGGCAACGGGTTGCGGCGCACGACCTCAGGCAGTAGAGTGTTGCGTTATGGTCTTGGCCGCAGTCTGACCAAGGTCACAGTGTCCCGGCCGGAGGCTGCCTCGGGTGCGATCGAGCTCTGCCACCACGCTAGCGAAGCGATCGCACCTCGGGAACCCACTTCTAGGCTTCCGGACGCTTGGGGGCTACATAACAAGTCCAAACTGAAACTAGGAGGCTCATCATGTTCAAGAAGTTCACCATTGCGATGGTTGCTAGCGCATTGCTCGCTGCGACCGCTGTCACCTCCGTAAACGCCGCAGAGCTCTACGGCACGCTGAAGAAGGTTAAGGACACGGGCGTGATCAACCTAGGTCATCGCGAGGCATCAGTGCCGTTCGCCTATATGGGCCCGGGCGGCAAGCCGATCGGCTTTACCATGGATCTGTGCTACAAGGTTATCGATCGGGTCAAGGCCGAATTAA
>JBHIDJ010000044.1:0-22584 GCA_046760105.1 Acidiferrobacterales bacterium
TCTTTTGTTCATATAATTCTTTTCCCAATTGTACGCCGACTCACAGATTATGTTTAGATCCTGGAATTTAGGCTTCCAGCTCAGGGCTTCACGAATGCGACTTGCATCGGCGATCATGCCAGGTGAATCGCCAGGACGCCGCGGACCTTCGACTACCTTGAAGTCGACATTGCTGACTTGCTTTACGGTATCGAGCACTTGCCGCACACTGAAACCCACTCCATAGCCACAGTTAAGTGTTGTCGATGTGCCACCGCTCAGCAGATAATCAAGCGCTGAAAGGTGGGCTCTCGCTAAATCGTCGACATGGATGTAGTCGCGAACACAGGTGCCGTCCGATGTCGGATAATCGGTACCGAAGATAGTGACGCCGTCCCGCAGACCGCATGCCGCCTGGCAGGCGACTTTTATCAGGTGTGTCGTATCTGTCGTGGCTTGACCCAGGCTACCATCCAAACGAGCACCTGCGACATTAAAGTAACGCAACGCGACGTAGCGGAAGCCAGGAAGGTGGGATTTGTCCGCTTTGCTAGCATCGAAGCTTGCCGCTAGATCATGCAACATCCACTCCGTCATCAGCTTAGACGCCCCGTATGGATTGATCGGTACCGTGGGCGCATCTTCGCTGACCGGCAGTTGTGTCGGGACACCGTAAACGGCCGCACTAGAGGAATAAATAAACTTGTCGACACCCGCATCGATGCATGCCTGCATAAGATTGTGGGAGGCTATCGTATTGTTGTGGTAATACTTGAGCGGGTTGTGGATCGATTCCGGAACGACGATATGTCCGGCGAAATGGATTACCGCTTCGACTTGGTATCCTTGCAGTATCTGACGAGCCAGTACAGTGTCGGCGACGTCTCCTTCGATCAATATCGCCTGCTCGGGTACGGCCCAACGATGTCCGGAGTAAAAGTTGTCGATTATGACAAGGTTGTGTCCGGCATCGATGAGTTGCCGGCATGTGTGCGAGCCAATGTAACCGGCACCACCGGTGACGAGGACAGTGGTAGTCATGCGATAACCTCTCGACAAAGACCGGCTAATGTCGGTACAAGGACGATGACACGTTTACGGACGAACACACTCGAACCAGACATAAATCAAAACGAGGGTTTTAACGAACACCCTAGTCACTCGACGAGATGGACGCAACGGCTACAATACCCGTTCATGACGGCGTAGAGGACACGATCCTAGTCAGGATAGAGGTGGTGACGACGCTCTGTCACGGGCACGCCGCGCAAGCAACCGCCGAGGGTGACCCGCAGGTCGGCAAATACCCTAGTTTTTCAGCCTGTTATATTCCTGAGTAATTCAGTATAGTATTGTCTCATGGGAATCCTGACATTGCCAGAAGACGCACGCGCAGATCTCGAGAACCGGGCGCACGCCGGATACCCACTTGAGATCTGCGGCCTGTTGTTGGGGCGGCAAACGAATGGGCACGTAAAGGTCGAACGCGTGGTACAGGCGCGCAATCTTAACCATGAGCGTGCCCACGATCGCTACGAGTTGGACCCGCAGGATTTCATGGCGACCGATAAACAGGCGCGAGCAGAGGGTTTGGAAATTGTTGGGGTCTGGCATTCGCACCCCAACCACTCCGCGCATCCGTCGGAGACCGACCGTGCCGCCGCTTGGGAAGGTTGGTCTTACGTCATACTGTCGGTGACAGGCGAGGGTGCGCGCGATCTTCGCTCCTGGCGCCTAAGCAGCGAACGATTCGTGGAGGAGTCAATCACGATATGTCCACGGTAACAGTGCGAATTCCGACGCCGTTGCGTCAGTTTACGAACGGCGCTGACGAGGTCTATGTCGAGGGCACGACCGTCGGCGAAGTCTTAAACACCCTGGGCGCTTCCCACGTGGGGCTGCTGGAGCGTGTAATGAACCCGCACGGCGAGTTGCGCAATTTCGTCAATGTCTATGTTGGCGGCGATGATGTGCGATCACTTGAGGGCTTGGCGACACCGGTGTCCGAGCAGGACATCGTCTCCATCATACCGGCTGTTGCCGGTGGTGCAGAGAAGGCCAAAGACCGGCGGATGGCAGCGCTCAAGGTTGCGATCCCCGAGGTCACGCCTGCCGACGCATTACAACTGCAGCGCAAAGGGGCGGCGCTACTCGATGTCCGTGAGGCCGACGAGATTACGCAAGGTAGCCCTGCAGGTGCCTATCGTCTGGGGCGTGGGTGGCTGGAATTGCGGATCGAGGAAACGATACCCGATCCAAGTCGTACCGTGTTAGTTATGTGTGGCAGCGGCGTGCGCTCGTTGTTCGCCGCCGATGCGTTAAAGCAGCTGGGCTATGAGGACGTCCGTTCCGTGGCCGGGGGATTCACTCGTTGGAAGAGTGACGGTCAGCCATTCGAGATTCCTCGCGTGCTGGATGCAGATGCGCGCGAGCGCTATTCGCGTCACCTACTGATGCCGGAGGTCGGCGAAAAAGGACAACTAAAGCTTATCGATAGCAAGGTGCTTATGATCGGTGCGGGTGGCCTCGGTTCACCGGCGGCGTTCTATCTGGCAGCCGCGGGCGTCGGCACCATCGGTGTGGTGGATGACGATGTTGTCGACCGCAGTAATTTGCAGCGGCAGATCCTGCATACTGATGCACGTGTGGGTACACCAAAGGTGGCTTCAGCCTGCGAGTCGCTGGAGGCCCTCAACCCCGCAGTTAAGGTGGTTGCATATCAAACGCGTCTTGACAGCAGTAATGTGGAAGAGATCTTCACGGCGTATGACGTCGTTGTGGACGGTTCCGATAATTTTCCGACTCGATATCTGGTCAACGATGCTTGCGTCAAGTTGGGGATCCCCAATGTACACGGTGCGGTATACCGTTTCGAGGGTCAGGTATCGGTGTTTTGGCCTGCTTACGATCGGCATCGCGGACCGTGTTACCGGTGCCTTTACCCGGAACCACCGCCTCCAGAACTGGCGCCATCATGTGCCGAAGCGGGTGTGCTAGGGATACTACCGGGTGTGATCGGGTTGTTGGAAGGCGTGGAAACGATCAAGATTCTACTTGGAGTCGGTGATCCGCTAGTGGGCAGGATGCTGTACTATGATGCGTTACGCGCTCAGTTCACCGAGCTCAAGCTCGAGGCAGACCGCGATTGCCGGTACTGCGGGGAAGATACCCAGTTTCCGGGCTACGTCGACTACGAAGAATTGTGTTCGGCCTCTAGTGCATAGTCGCTAGCATTCGCCCCAAGCGATCCGCTGCCAAGTTCTCTCACCGCAAGGATCACCTGTCGCCATTCTCAAGAGGGTGCTTTGATCGAACAAGCCATATCTGCCGCGAACGTGACCCGAACCAGCGATCCTTCGGGTCTCCTCGCCGCCATCGGACACACGCCCTTAATCGAGCTTGGCGTTGTCGCCGATGTCGCGCCCGCGGTACGGTTGTTCGCCAAACTTGAAAGTTGTAACCCTGGTGGTTCCCTCAAAGACCGCCCGGTGGCGCACATGATTAATCGGGCGATCGCAAGCGGGCAGCTTGCGGACGGTCGTCGGCTGCTCGACTCTTCCTCCGGCAACGCCGGCATCGCCTATGCGATGATCGGGGCGGCGTTAAGGATACCGGTCACGCTGGTGGTTCCTGGTAATGCCAGTCGGGAGCGCCTCGAGCGCATCGCCGCTTACGGCGCTGAACTCATCATCACCGATCCTATCGAAGGTTACGATTTCGCGCTGCGGGAAGCGCAACGTCTCGCCGACGAACAGCCGCAGCGCTACTGGTACTGCGACCAGTATAGTAATGAAGACAATTGGCTTTCGCATTACGAGGGTACCGGTGCGGAAATTCTTGAGCAGTTAATGGCTCAAACCGGGGAGCCGCCGGATGCGTTTGTAGCGGGTGTCGGGACCGGTGGCAGTATCACTGGCATCGGTCGGCGACTGCGGGAGGCCCGCCCCGAGACCCGCATCGTTTCTGTTATACCCGATCGATTTCCAGGTATCGAAGGGCTGAAGCCTTTGGGGCAGTCGGAGGATATTGTTCCTGCAATCCTCGATGAGTCGCTCATTGACGAGCGTATGCTGGTGACGATAGAGCAGGCGGCCACGATGTGCCTCGGATTGGCTAAACGTGGGATCTTTGTCGGCCCGTCTTCCGGCGCCTATGTACACGCTGCGCTAGAAGTTGCGGCCACGCGCCGGTACCGCACAATCGTGACGCTACTCTGTGATACTGGGGAGCGCTATGGATCGACCGGGATGTGGCGTCGGGATGGCTAGCCAGCGCGCAGATTTGTCATCATAGAGCACTATTTTGAGGACAAGGACGGGACACGGGAGCTGGTTGATATAGCTGCCACGTGGCTGAACGGCGCGTGATTAACGCCACTCAGGTTTTACTGGAGCCGTCCGTCGGGGTATAGATGGGTACGGGGAAGCTGGTGATGTTGTCGCCCTTCCCTGGGATCGGTGTGATCTTGGCGGTCCCCTTCTTTTCAACTTCATCGATCCGCATCACGGCGTGCATAGGCACGTAGGTCCGTTGTACGCCCGTAAATTCGGTCTTTAGCCGTTCCTCAGACGGGTCGATAACCACGGAAGATTTTTCCCCGAAGATTAAGCCTTCGACTTCGACGAAACCATAAAGGTTCCCGTGATGCACGTTGCGGGCGTAAACCTCGTAGATGGTTCCCTGGTTGAAGAAGATGACTCTGTATATATGCTTTTTTGCCATGCGGGTGTTCCAATCAGCGCAGCCTGGAATATAGCACAATCGGCGCCTTTTGTGCGCCGCAATATGCACTTATGGCGCAAGCGGATTGGTTTCTCAATAAGGCCGCCAGCCCGCTCCACCGGCACCCACAAGTGTTTGGGTGCGTACTATACTGAAAAAAGTGTGGAGATGTATGGGTCTGACAGGATGGCTATCGGCGTTGGTGTGGCGTTTACCGACATAAATATCTGATATTTTGTTTTTTTTTGACCTTTTAGGCCTAGGTCGATGCCGCAACCGGCGGCATATCGACATGGCCAAAATCCCCTAGCCAGGGTCGGCAACGGCCGCGCGATTTGTGCTGCGCAAGCCAGCAGCCCAGGCGTGGTTGCAGTCTGCCGGCGTCGGTGCGATCGCACACGAATGGGGGCCCCGTATTCATGGTTGGGGCATGTGTTGTTCGCGGTTACTGATTCAATGTCCAAGCTTAATAAGTTATCGATTGCGGCCAAGCTTTCTGACCCGCATCGCGGTGCGGACGAAGCCCAGCAGCGGACGCCGCGACTCATAAGCGAACAGGTCAGGCTGCTTTATCGGCAAGCCATTAGCGGCTTTGTCGCGACGTTGCTAAACGCCGTGTTCTTAGTGGCGGTGTTGTGGCAGGTTGTGGCACGAGAGCGATTGCTCGCGTGGGCCGCGTTGATAGTCATCATAACGCTAAGTCGGTATGGCTTGGTGCGGGCATATCGTCGGGCTAGCGACACTGAAACGAATGTCGAGCGCTGGCGTCTGTGGTTTATCGTCGGTGCGGGCGCCGCGGGTGTAGGCTGGGGATTAGCCGGAACGGTTTTGTTCCCAACGGACTCCGTTTTTCACCAAGCGTTTCTCGCATTCCTGTTGGGAGGTATGGTAGCGGGCGCGGCACCCTACCTGGCAGCGGTCAAGAGCGCATACGTAAGCTTTTTGCTTCCCGTCTTGCTTCCGTTTGCCGGACTGCTGCTCATGCAGGGAGACAGCGGTTACGCTTTTATGGGTGCAATGGTGCTGCTGTTCGGAGCCGCTATGTGGGCAACCGCCGTGGCGATTAACGCAACCATCACTCGTTCCTTGCAGTTGCGGTTCGAAAATATTGAACTCATCCAGGACCTCTCCAGCGCACAAGGCGAAGTGGAGCGCTCCAATGAGGAGCTCGAAGTGGAGATTGAGCAGCGTAAGCAAGCGCAGGCCGATCTTTTTCAGAAAAACGAACTCGCGCAGATCACTTTAGAGTCCATTGGAGACGGCGTGATTACTACGGACATAAGAGGTGTGATTGAGTACGTGAACCCAGCCGCCGAGCAGCTTACCGGCTGGCCCAACGGCGAGGCACGTGGCTTGCCGCTAGCGCACGTGCTTCGACTCATTGACGAGACAACACGGCATACAGTACCGGATCCAACAAGACACTGCTTGCAGGAGGGGCGCAGTTTTCACCTATCAGGCCATACTTTGCTCGTGCACCGTGACGATGATCGGGAATTCTCCATCGAGGTGACTGTAAGCCCGATTCACGACCGTGAGCGTCAGGGCGTAGGCACGGTCTTGGTGTTCCACGATGCCACCGAAATACGCGGCATGGCCCGCCGCATGTCCTATCGGGCAAGCCATGATGCCCTCACGGGCCTGATTAACCGTGCAGAATTTGAGCTGCGTCTGCAACAAGCGCTCGAAAGTGCCCGCAATGAAGGCCGACAGCACGCCATGTGCTACCTGGATTTAGACCAGTTCAAAGTCGTCAACGACATGTGCGGGCATATGGCGGGCGATCAACTGCTCAGACAACTCGCTCCCGAATTACAGGTTGGTGTACGTGAAGCCGACACATTAGCCCGCTTGGGTGGTGACGAGTTCGGAGTGCTGCTCGAAGGTTGTCCCATGGATCAAGCAGAGAAAATCGCTGAAGGACTTCGGCAGATCGTACAGGACTTTCGTTTCGCGTGGCAAGATCGGGTCTTTGAAGTAGGGGTCAGCATCGGCCTTTTGCCTATTACAGCCGACAGCGGCAGTCTTACAGAAGTATTGAGCACAGCCGACTCAGCGTGTTACATGGCCAAGGACCACGGGCGCCATCGTGTCCATGTCCATCGCCCTGATGCCAAGGCCCTCGCCCAACGCCACGGCGACAGGCGGCGGATTACACGCATTGAAAAGGCACTTCAAGAAGAACGAGTCCATCTGTATCGACAACAGGCTATGCCGCTCTCAGCTAAGGCGAAAGAGCGCGACTATTCCGAGATTCTGATCCGCATGTTTGGCGAAAGCGGAGAGCTCATACCGACAACCGCTTTTCTGCCACCTGCCAAGCGCTACAACCTCATGCCGATGATTGATCGCTGGGTACTGGAAAAGTTTTGTTCCATTATGCATGAAACACAATCATTTTCCCGGCGTGCAGCGGAGATTTTTGCCATCAACCTTTCGGGTCAGTCCCTGTCTGACGAGCGTTTCCTCGATTTTGTTGTTGACCGACTACAACAGAGTACGATCGGACCAGAGAATATTTGTTTTGAGATTACTGAAACAGCAGCGATCGCTAACCTTACGCGCGCGATGCGGTTCATTGCCGTTCTCAAAGACATGGGTTGCCAGTTCGCGTTGGACGATTTTGGCAGTGGACTGAGCTCGTTCGCGTACCTGAAAAATCTTCAAGTGGACTACCTGAAGATCGATGGCAGCTTTATCAGAGACACAGCAGATGATCCGGTGGATTACGCCATGGTTACGATCATTAATCAGATCGGTCACGTAATGGATATCCGGACGATCGCGGAATCCGTGGAACAGCGGAACGTTCTTAAAAAACTGGAAGAACTAGGCGTAGATTATGCGCAGGGATTCGAGATTGCGGAGCCGCAACCGATCGAACAATGCTTTACGAACGCACCCCCTAGGAAACTGGTCAACTAGCGTTGTCATTGTGTATTTGTAAGTTTTCTTGGTTATCTAAATTTAGCATAGCGAACGATGAGTCTGCGGCTGAAGTTACTTGTACCTCTACTTGCATTCGGTGTCTTATTGCCAGTATACGTCAACACAAGCTGGCTGCCGCAGCTTGCTGACTTTCTCGAAAGGGAATATAGGCAGCAATTAGTGGGCAATCTGGGTGGTATCGCAAAAAAAGTGGCGCCTTTATTGGCCCAGGGAAAACGACGAAGCGTATACAAGAATCTAGATGACCTACTGGAGAGTAACTCGCACTGGGTGAGCATCCAGTTGTTGGATGCCCACGGCAAACGCTTATACCCAAGGAAGATATCAAGTCCATCTACCAACAGCCACGTAATTTACAGGTTTGAACAGCCCATCAGCGTTTCCGGTCGTGCCCTAGGCCAACTTATGCTGGCTGTTGATGCCACGGAGAAGTTGGCGACCATTGCTGATTTACAACGCTACTTTCTGGTTGGGTTCGTGCTCATCGTGGCTGTGTTTACCGGCGCGACCGCCTTTGCCATGGAGTTTGGCGTCGCGCGGCCCGTTAAACAGCTATCCGAGGCTTCCGCACGCCTTGCGCAGGGAGATTTCCAGGCGCCGTTACCGAAAGCGGGAACAGATGAGGTTGGCGTACTGGTAAGCACTTTTACTTCTATGCGAGACGCCATCCAGCGCTACGAGTCGGATCTGTCCTTTCAGGCAACGCACGATCCATTGACCGGCCTGGTCAATCGACGCGAGTTTGAACGCCGGCTCGCGGTTGCGCTGGATATAGCTAAGAGTGAGCGCGCCCAGCATGCCTTGATCTACGTGGATTTAGATCAGTTTAAGGTAGTCAACGATACCTGCGGCCACACGGCGGGGGACGAGTTTTTGCGCCAACTCAGCGCCGTCTTACAGCACGAGGTGCGCAAGCACGACACCTTGGCCTGGCTGGGCGGCGATGAATTCGGCGTATTGCTTGAACATTGTCCGGCGGAGCAGGCATTGCGTATCGCAAACGAACTACTGGAAGCGATCCAGGAGTTCCGGTTTGTGTGGGAAGGCAACAGCTTCACGCTCGGCGCGAGTATCGGATTGGTGTCGATAACGGAGCACAGTGAAAGTTTGTCGCGAGTGTTGAGCATTGCCGACGCGGCGTGTTATGCGGCTAAGGATGGCGGACGAAATCGCATCCACGTATACCGTGATGATGATAGTACGCTGGTGAGGCGACACGGTGAAATGCAGTGGGTGTCACGTATCACTGAGGCTGTAGAGGAAGGCCGTTTCCATCTCTACTATCAGCTAATTGTTCCCGTCGTCGAAGAGCTTGACGACGGCATACATTTTGAGCTTCTGTTGCGCATGGAGGACAAGGTTGGAAACATCATTCCACCGCGAGCATTTCTACACGCGGCCGAACGATACAATTTAATGTTGAGCTTGGATCGCTGGGTAACGCAGACCGCCTTTGAGTGGCTGGAGAATCATCCAGAACAACTGGAGCGACTGAAGTTGTGCACGATCAACCTATCCGGGCATTCGCTCGGCGATTCTGATTTCATGCAGTTTCTCATTCAACAATTTAATAGTCGTGGTATTCCAACCGAAAAGGTTTGCTTTGAGATTACGGAAACCGCCGCTATTGGAAATCTGATGAAGGCAACAAGGTTTATGTCGATACTGAAGAATCTTGGCTGCAAATTTTCTCTGGATGATTTTGGCTCCGGTATGTCTTCTTTCGCCTATCTCAAGAATCTGCCTGTCGACTATCTCAAGATCGATGGTATGTTCGTGAAGGATATCGCAGATGATCCGATCGACTATGCGATGGTTAAGTCAATAAATGAGATGGGCCACGTTATGGGCAAACGGACCGTAGCTGAATTCGTCGAGAAGGATCCAATCTTATGGAAGCTGAGAGAAATCGGCGTGGACTATGCTCAGGGCTTCACTATCGCTAAGCCACGTCCCTTAATAGAGATGGACAGCACGATCATCCGACAACATTTCAGGCTAATCAAGGGTGGGGCAGGTAGATGATACTAGGCGATGTGATACAGGTATAGACATGAACGCCTATCGCGATTCCTCACTGTGACTCCTTATCGTCGAGCGGCGTATACATTGCCGCGGAGAAAACCTTAAGCGTGAAGGCCACATCGAGCGCCACTTCCTTGAGATAGTCAAAGCGCCCGGACGGACCGGCGTGACCGAACTCCATATGAACCTTAAGTAGTAGCAGATTGTCGTCAGTCTTTGCATCACGCAACTTGGCTGTCCACTTTGCCGGTTCCCAGTAGGTCACGCGGGGGTCGTTCATTCCCCCGATAATCAACATGTGCGGGTAGTCTTGTGCTTTTACGTTGTCATAGGGCGAGTACGACAGGATATAGTCGAAGTACTCCTTATTGGTAGGATTGCCCCATTCGTTGTATTCCATAGTAGTTAGTGGCAGCGTTTCGTCGAGCATGGTGTTCATGGCATCGACGAACGGCACGTGGGCGATGATAGCCTTAAACAAGTCGGGGCACATGTTCGCGACCGCACCCATTAGCAAGCCTCCGGCGCTGCCACCGATACCCAGAATCTGACCTTTAGCCGTTAGTTTCGTCTTGATCAGATGTTCGGCACAGGCGATATAGTCGTCAAAGGTGTTCTTCTTTTTGAGAAGCTTGCCAGCCTCGTACCACTCGTAACCCATCTCCATCCCGCCGCGGATATGTGCGATTGCATAGATAAACCCGCGGTCAACATAGCTTAAGCGAAGTGAGCTGAAACTAGCCGACATGCTGTGACCATAGGAACCATAGCCGTACAAGACAAGCGGCGCCGTACCATCGAGCGCTGTGTCCGTACGGAGCAGGAGCGAGACGGGGACATCAACACCGTCGTGGCTCTTAGCATACACGCGTTTCGACTGATAGTTATTACGATCGAAATCGCCTAGTACTTCCTGCTCTTTGCGTAGCACACGTTCACCTGTTGCCATGTCATAGTCATAGATCTGCTCTGGCGTGGTCAGTGAACTGTAGCCGAAGCGCAATATAGTCGTGTCAAACTCACGCCCGCCTATGACATATACGTCATAAGCCTCTTCGTCAAACTTGATATGACGGCTGCTATTGCTAACAAGATCCGTGATTCTTATTTGGGGCAGGCCTTGAATCATCTCCGACACGACTAGGTGGTCCCTGAAGGTGGTGATATCTGTTATCAATCGCCCGGAGCGATGCTCGATAAAATCTTGCCAATGGTCAGACCTCGGTGTGTCGATGGGTGTGGTTACGACCTTGAAGTCTTTGGCTTTCCCGATGTTGGTTCGAATGAAAAAACGCTCACCGTGGTCTGTTACGTCGTATTCATGCTCTTCTTGTCGGGGTTCGATAAGTTTAAAAGGGTCATCAGGGTTATCCGCATCCATGTAATACCATTCCGACATGTTGTTGCCGTCACAACTCAGGTATATGAAGCGATCGCTTTTCGACTTGCAGAGTGAAACGAAAAAGCGCGGATCTTGTTCGTCAAAAATGAGCTTATCGTTAACAGGGTCATCGCCAAGACGGTGCCTGTAAGCTTTCCGGGGTCGTTTGTACTTGTCCAGTACAGTGTAGAAGAACGTCGCGCTGTCGTTGCCCCATTCGAGGGAGTCATAGGTGCCAGTTATACGCTCTCTGAGCAACTCACCGATAGCGAGGTTTTTGATCTGGATCGTGTATTCTTCACTGCCATCAGTGTCTAGTGAGTAGGCTAGGTAGCGATGATTTTTGCTGTTTTCGCAAACCCCCAACCGAAGATAAGGCCTACCTTGTGCAAGCTCGTTTACGTTCAGGATAATCTCTTCCGGACTATCGAGTGATTGGTGTTTGCGACAACTGATTGGATACTGGCGCCCTGTCTCATACCGGTCGTAGTAAAAGTAGGAACCCTCTTTTTCTGGGACGGTGTCATCGTCCTCCTTGATGCGCGCGCGCAGCTCTGCATAAAGTGCTTCTTGCAAGTCTCGAGTGTCCTGCATGATGGCGTCGGTATAGGCGTTTTCCGCTTTCAGATATTCCATCGCTGCAGGGTCGTCTTTATCGCGCAGCCAAAACCACGGATCTTCGCGACGGACGCCGTGGTTCGTTAAGATCTTGCTTCTTTTGGGTGCAACAGGAGTTTTGGTTTTTTGCATATTGTTGGGATCAAACGGGTCTTCGGGCTCATCGCCGTCAGTGTCTCCGCACCTTCGATTTCCCGATAGCGACGAGGGTTCGTTATTAGCCCCAGATAGCACTAGCGGTCTCGACGATCAATCGCAACTTGTACTTTTCGTCATCCATCGAGATTCGATTGCCAATAATAGAGGTAGAGAAGCCGCATTGCGGACTGAGGGCGAGGCGATCCAACGCTATGAATCTGCTCGCTTGTTTAATGCTCGCAGTCAACTCAGCCTGTGTCTCCCGGCGTGGGTTCTTAGTTGTCACCAATCCCAGCACTACCATCTTGTCGTCGGGGACGGCCCGCAACGGCTCAAAGGATCCAGCGCGTTCGTCGTCATACTCAAGCAGCAGCCGCTGCACGCGCAGGCGCTGAAAAACGGGTCTCGCGATCAGTTCGTAATCGCCTTCCACGAGCCACCGGCTGCCTTGGTTGCCACGGCAAAGATGAAAGCCAAAAGTCACACCGGGGAAGCCATCGATAACGGCGTTATCCATCTCGATTCCCCGACCGAGCCATTGATCGAGATCCCAACCCTGGCTCTCGTAGAACGCCCGGGTTTTGGGGTCGAGCAACAAGGTGTAGTGCGGCGCGTCGATCTGCATATACGTCGCACCCAAACGCGCTAGCTCGGCGACCTCGTCGCGCAGGATATCGACTACGTCGGCGAGAAAGCTGTCGAGTGTTGGGTAGGCGGCGCTCGAGTGCTTGGATGACCAGAAGTTGGCCCATAGGCTGGGACTTGGCAAGGTAATCTTGGCCGTTCGTGTTGTACGTGCCCGTAGGTAAGTGAATTCTTCCGCCGATAGATGGCGCTTGCGAACCAGTTTGCTGACCACGCCTAGATTCGCCGGTCTATCTTTTTGTGAATCCCCAACGTCTTCGTCGCCGTACCACTCCCCCCACAGAAATGCATCCAGATCAAAGTCACCGAACCCGTCAACTGCCGACGTCATCTGACTTTGAAAGGACAACCGGCGCATCTCACCATCGGTGACCACCCTCAGCCCGGCTTCCTGCTGGAGTGCAATCGCCTCGTCAACCGCCTGGTCCTCGATGGCCTTGAATTGCGTTTGCGTGATCGCACCCGCCGTGCGGTCCTTCTGTGCCTTGAGCAGTTCAGCAGGACGCAACAGGCTTCCGACGATGTCAGCGTGGACCGTGATCATGATGCTTTATCGGTAACACAGACGCTTCGGCCTTGCAAGCAAGGCCCGATAGGGTGAAGCGTTGGACCGGCATGAGCGTGTAGTTTGAGTGTGCAGCCAATTGGCCATTGCGTTCGACGCATTGAATTGAGGTGAGTTGGCGATGGTTATTCCGTGGGAAGATGTCATAGTGGCGCCGAGGATCTCGTGGACCACACTACCATCGATATCATCTGGCATCGAAAGGCCGAGAAAGGCGAGCACGGTCGGCGCCGTATCATAGATGCGTACGGTTCTTTCAATCAACAGACCTCGTCGGACACCAGGCCCAATAACGATCCACGGGATCGTCATATTTTCGGGCTTTGCAGCCCTATGGCCATGACCACTGCCGCCATGATCAGCGGTCACAATGACGGTTGTGCATTTAAGTTATTTGTTCCGGTGGTTTAGTCTGTAGTTGCATGGGTATCGCTAAGCGGCCTGCGGATAATAAAAACGGGCGCACAAGGCGCCCGTCAATACACCATGACAAGTTGTTATTATAGGTTATAACCACGCTCCTCCTACAATACGAGATCCAAGCCTTCCATTTCTTCCTCGAATGCGCCATTGCTTTGCACGAACTTCATGTAGCGCCCCCGTGGGGGAAAGGATTAGAGTGCATCTGGACCTGATTCGCCCGTGCGGATACGCGTAGCCTGGGTGAGATCGTACACAAAAATCTTGCCGTCGCCGATTTTTCCTGTCTTGGCTGAATTGACGATTGCGTCGATAACTTGGTCTACGATCTTGTCATCGACCGCAACCTCAATCTTCACTTTCGGTAGGAAGTCAACAACGTACTCGGCGCCGCGATACAGTTCTGTGTGACCTTTTTGTCGACCGAAACCTTTGACCTCAGTCACGGTCATGCCTTGTACCCCGATCTCAGAGAGTGCCGTGCGTACGTCGTCTAGCTTGAAGGGTTTAGTAACGGCAATAACAAATTTCATCGTTGTTAGGTCCTCCCTTGTATGCGCGGGCCAGCAGCGGATGGGCGGTGGGAGCCTCTTATTATTTCTTCTGCCCCGTTGGCGTGAAGCCGGCCGGCAATTTACCCATGTCGCCTTCGCCGAACAGAAAGCCAACCATGTGTTGCTCAATTAATTCGATACTTTTCGGGTCCGCGGTGCTAAGGCGATTTTCATTGATGATCATCGTGAGACGCTCCAACCATTTGTTCCAGCCTTCCTTGGATACGTTGTTATAAATGCGCTTTCCCAGCGAGCCGGGGTGGGGTGGGCGGTCGAGGCCTTCGGCTTCCTGCTGCAACACCTGGCAGTATATGGTGTGTGCCATTTTACTTACCTTCTATGTGGTTATCAGTCGTGGTCTGGCAGACCGACGCTCTACTTTGCTAGTTTGGTCGGTCAGCGCTCCAATGATAAGATACTAACAGAAAGCGTGAATTTTGCGGTAGGTGAAAAGGAGCCATACTTATGTCCGAAGCAACGACTGTCGCGTATTCAACAGAGGTTACCGAGACGGACGTAAAGCTTACGCCGGTAGCGGAGCACAAGATGGCCGAGCTGTTGGGCAGCGCGGAGTCGGAAGTCCAGGGGATTCGGGTGTTTGTCGCCGGCGGCGGCTGTGGTGGAATGACTTACGGCATGACCTACGCCGTAGATATTAGCGCGTACGACAGTACCCTTGAGGGAAACGGCTATAAACTCGTTGTCGACGCTGTCGCCTTGAACTTTTTGCAGGGCTGCGAGATCGATTTCGCGCAAGACAGCTTCGTTTTTAATAACGTTTTTCGGGCCGTCGGCGGCAGTGGCACGTGCGGCGGTTGCGGTGGCGGCGGTGGCTTTTAGCCGCGCGCTGTATCCGAACCCACCCTCGTTCCCAACTGTATGATTTATGTGATGCGTGATCCGGCGCTGGGCGTCGCTATGCCCGCCTCTATCCCAGTAGATTTGCCGGCACGCAGGCGGGTGCTTGTCATCGCTCCCCACAATAGTTACCGAACCGCGCCTTTTCTCGACGCTGCAAAGAAGCTTGATGTTGACGTTCTGATTGCTTCCGAAGGCAAGCACTCTGTGGTGAGCGCTTATGCCGAAGGATTACACATCGACCTGCACGATATGGACACCGCGGTGCGGGCGATTTTGCAGGAAGCGAAGCGGCGACCCTTTACCGGCATCGTGGGCACCGACGATGCTACCACGGAGCTCGCCGCGCTGGCGGCGCGAGAGCTCGATTTACCGCATAACCCCCCTAAGGCAGTACGGTTTGCCCGCCGCAAGGATCTGGCGCGCGCGTGTCTGGCTGACAAGGGTGTACCGGTACCTCGCTACCGCCGCATCGACCTGCGTCAGTCGCTCGCTAGTCAGGTAGAGCAAGTACGATTTCCTTGTATATTGAAACCGCTCAGTCTCTCTGCGAGTCGTGGCGTGATCCGGGCGGACAATGCAGAAGAGTTTCTCCAAGCCTGCACGCGCATAAGTCGCCTGCTGGCAAACGAGGGTGCCGCGGAGCGAGACTACATCCTGGCAGAGGAGTTCATCGCGGGCACAGAGGTGGCAGTCGAAGGGATATTGACCGGCGGAGAACTAGATATCCTCGCAATCTTCGATAAGCCTGATCCCCTGGATGGGCCTTATTTCGAGGAGACTTATTATGTTACGCCATCTCGCCTCGACGTCGCCGCCCAGACATCGATTCATCGACGTATCAGCGAAGCCTGCCATGCCTATGGGCTACGGGAAGGCCCGATCCACGCGGAATGTCGTTTAAACAATGACGGTGTATGGATTCTCGAAGTGGCTGCCCGCACGATTGGTGGCCTTTGTGGTCGTCTTCTTCGTTTCGGCACCGGACGTACCCTGGAAGAGCTCGTGCTTGCGCATGCCATGGCCTGCCCGTTGCCGCGGGATGCAGGCGAGGAGGGTACCGGTGTGCTAATGATCCCAGTCCCCGAGGCTGGCATTCTGCGGAGGGTGGAAGGGGTGATGGCGGCGCAAAGGGTTCGTTACGTGGACGAGGTAGTGATTCAGGTGCGAGAGGGCTATGAGCTGGTGCCGTGGCCTGAAGGGGCGACCTATCTCGGATTTATCTTTGCGCGCGCGCCTACGCCAGAACAAGCAGAAGCCGCGTTGCGCGAGGCCCATGCCTACCTCAATATCGTCGTCGCGCCGTTGTGGAAGTTCTCTGTGCAAAATCGGAATGCAAAATGAAGTGATCAGTGCGTTTGTCTAACTATCCAGAATTACGTGTAGTTTGTAATGGACAACAGCATCCTCTTGCTGTTTCCCACCGAAGGTACACGCGTTAATTGTGCAAGTAAGGCTTTGTTCTGTTGGCCTTAGTTCTACCTACCGATTCTCATATGGGTGCACGTTTCATCAGACGAGATGTTCCTATGACCGACAAAGTGTTGCAGGGTATGGAGGTCATGGCTGTCTTTGGCGGCAGCGTGTTAGGAGCAACCCGAACCCATAATAATCAATAACTTACTTCGCGTAGTGCCCATCATCTCAAGCTGAGATCCGCGAGCAGCGGCCTAATCCCAGCGATCGTCTTTGACCTGAATCTTGCCTTCGTGTACGCGCACGGGGAACGTGGCGACAGCCTCGTAAGCCGGGGGGGCCGTCACTTCGCCTGTCTTGATATTGAAGCGCGCACCATGACGTGGGCAAGTAATTTCTTCACCTTCCAGCGTGCCGCTCGCTAGCTCACCGCCATCGTGCGTGCACACGTCTTCGATCGCGTAATATTCACCATCCAGACTAAATACCGCGATTATGGCGCCATCGATCTCGACCACACGTGACGTCCCGCTCGGCAGTTCTTCTACGCCAGCAACATCGACCCAATCGGACATCGTTTTTTCTCCAGCGTAAAAGAGTGGTGATGGAAGTAAAAAAGCGCACACGTGCGCCCAACGTCTCTGTTTTACCGCTTGTAATCTTTATATCCGCTTTTAGATCAGCCCAAGCTGTAGGCGTGCCGCTTCCGACATCCTGTCTTTAGTCCAGGGCGGATCCCAGACCAACTCTACATGAGCGTCCGTCACCCCCGGCACGCATTTTAGCGCACACTCCACAGTCCCAGGGAAAGTTTGTGCGACGGGACAGCCAGGCGCCGTCAGCGTCATCTCGATATTTACGACCCCGGCAGGATCGACATCCACCTCGTAAATCAACCCCAGGTCATAGATGTTCACTGGGATCTCTGGATCATAGACTCCACGTAAGGCTTCGATGATTTGTTCTTCCAGGAGGCTTTGCTGTAGATGCTTTTCCTCACCTTTGGAAGTGCTCTTTTCGTCAGTCTCGGGTGTAACCATGGTTCTGTTGTCTGCTGCTCGCTACCCGCTGCTATTCCGTCGTTACCATTTCATCGCGTTTGTTTTCCAATGCCGCCTGCAAGGTATGCCACGCCAGCGTCGCGCATTTGACGCGGTTAGGGTATGCGTGGACACCCGAAAGCACCGTAAGCTTACCTAGCTCAGGTACATTTTTTTCCTGTGTCAGCAGATTGCGCACCTCTTGGAATAGGCTCTTTGCTTCTTCGACGGTTTTTCCTTTTATTGCTTCTGTCATCATCGATGCAGAAGCTGTGGAAATTGCGCAGCCCGCGCCCTCGAAGGTGGCGTCCTCGACGACGCCGTCCTCGACTACCAGGTAAACGGTAAATTCGTCACCACACAGCGGATTAAAGCCATAGGCCGTTCGGTTCGCACCCTCTGGTTTTCTAAGGAAGTTTCGTGGACTACGGTTGTGATCGAGAATCACCTCTTCGTACAGATCGCGCAGGTCGGACATCAACTGACTATTTCCTTGGTCTTGTAGATCGCAGCAATCAGCGCATCCACGTCTTCCCGCGTGTTGTATAATCCGAATGATGCCCGCGCGGTGGCCGGCACGCCGAATCGGCGCATGACCGGCATGGCACAGTGGTGACCGGCACGGATCGCCACCCCCTGGCGGTCCAAGATCGTACCGATGTCATGGGGATGTACGCCTTCAAGTTCAAACGACAGGATGCTGGCCTTGTCGCGCGCCGTACCGATGATACGCATGCCTGGTACGTCTCCCGCCGCCTTGGTGGCATAAGTCAATAGCTCGTGCTCGTAGGCCGCTATGGCGTCGAGGTCGATACCGGTCAAGTAATCGATGGTGGCGCCGAGACCCACGGCGCCAGCGATGTTTGGCGTACCCGCCTCAAACTTGTGCGGCAGTTCGGCATACTCGGTTTTCTCAAAGGTCACATAGCGGATCATCTCCCCTCCGCCGTGGTAAGGCGGCATGGCGTCCAGTAGCGCCTCTTTGCCGTAGAGCACGCCGATCCCGCTTGGCCCGTACATCTTGTGTCCGGAGAACGCATAGAAGTCGCAGTCCAGTACCTGTACATCCACCTTAAGATGGGGTACCGCCTGAGCGCTGTCTAAAAGTACAGGTACGTTGGCCGCGTGTGCCATCTCTATGATTTGCCGTACTGGATTGATCGTGCCGAGGGCGTTGGAGATATGGGCAAGTGTCACCAGTCGCGTACGCGGACCAAGCAATTTCTCAAACTCATGAAGCATTAGTTCACCAGCATCGTTGATAGGCACAACCCGCAGCACCGCTCCCGTCTGTTCGCGCAGCAACTGCCACGGCACGATGTTGGAATGGTGTTCCATCTGTGTGAGGATGATCTCGTCACCTTCGCGGAGTCTGGGTCTAACAAAACTCTGCGCCACGAGGTTGATGGCCTCGGTGGTCCCGCGTACCAACACGATCTCGCGTACGCTGCCCGCATTTATAAAGCGACGGGCCTTTTCCCGCGCTCGCTCATAAGCTTCGGTGGCGCGCTCGCCGAGTGTATGGATGGCACGGTGCACATTGGCGTAGTCGTTGGCGTAAAACTGACTGACTGTGTCGATCACGACCTTCGGCTTTTGCGCTGAGGCTGCGTTGTCGAGGTAGACAAGCGGCCTGCCGTGAACCTCTTGATGCAGCGCAGGGAAGTCACCGCGGATGTTGTCGACGTCGTATCCGGGGGCCGCCGCGCGTTGGACGGTACTTGCGACTGTGTCTTTAGCGGTACTCATGTAAGCTCCTCGATTCGGCGACCGTGCAGCAATCGGGTGGTAAGCATTCCCTCTACATAGGAACGGATGGGGTCAAGTTCTATGCGATTCAAGACATCCCTGGCAAAGGCATAGGTGAGTAGGTCGCGCGCAGTCTCTTCGTCGACGCCCCGGGTGCGCAGATAGTAAATCGCATCTTGATCCAATTGGCCAACAGTGGCGCCGTGGGCGCACTTCACATCGTCGGCATAGATCTCCAACTGCGGCTTGGTATCGACCTCGGCATCCCGGGACAGTAGCAGGTTTTTATTTTCCTGTTGGGCGTCGGTATGTTGCGCGTCCTGATGTACGACAATGCGTCCATTAAAGACTGCTCTTGCGCGACCATCGAGCACACCCTTATAAAACTCGCGGCTCGCGCATCTCGGTTTCGCATGGTCGATCCGAGTGTGATTGTCTACATGCTGGCGTCCGGTCACTAGATATAAACCGTTAAGACCACACTCACCACCTTCAGCATCGAACAGCTGTTGAATGTTGTTGCGGACCAGGACACCCCCCAGCGCGATGTTGTGAGAGGTGAAACGGCTGCCCACATCTTGGTGGACATAGAGACTGCCGATGTGAAACGCCTTCAAACTCTCTTGCCCCAGCTTATAGTGTTCGATAACGGCGCCTTTGCCGGCAACGACTTCGCTTACGGCGTTGGTCAGATAGCGAGCCTCCCCGATAGCGACATAGCTCTCTATCACGGTCACTTGACTATTGTCCTGCGCTACCAGCAGATTGCGAGGTTGAGTCAAAACCGAGTCGCTATTTTCAGTGGCCACGAACAAGACATGAATGGGGTTCCGGACCACAGTATTGGCCGACACGTGCAGGTACGCGCCATCAACCAGAAACGCCGTATTTAGCGCGGTAAATCCATGTTTATCCGTGGGCGCGTAGCGCCCAAGATAAGGTTCTAACGCCGCAGGCTGGTCCGCTATCGTCGCCGCCAGGCTGTTGGCTGTCACGCCAGCCGGCAACGGATCGAGCGTTGAGAGCGCAGGTACATAGTGCCCATCAATGAATACCATGCGGTAGCACGGCAGATCCTGAAACAGATACTTATCGAGGTCTTGTGCGGTTATCCTGCTGTGACCTTTCTCCGCCGGCTTGAACGTGTGTTTGAGGATAGGGGCGAGGTTAGTGTACTTCCAGTCCTCGTCGCGAATCGTAGGGAACCCCTGCTCAGCGAAACGGGCCAACGCTTGTTCCCGGATCTGGTGAACCCACGGAACACTATCACCCGCTAACTCGGATGCTACGCGTGTGAACGCATGCAGGTAGACATTCTTTGTGGCTTCGGTATCGATCATCGAGCCGCGGACTCCTTGGCAACGGCTTCGCCGCCCCGTCTTGCTTCTGTCTCGATCCAGCCATAGCCCCGTTTCTCCAGCTCGAGCGCCAAGGTCTTGTCGCCCGACCTCAGGATGCGACCGCTAGCGAGGACGTGCACATGGTCAGGGGTGATGTAGTTCAACAGTCGCTGATAATGTGTGACCACGATGATCGCCCGCTCGGGGCTGCGAAGCGAGTTCACGCCATCAGCAACGACCTTTAGGGCGTCGATATCAAGTCCCGAGTCGGTCTCGTCCAGGATCGCAAGCTTTGGCTCGAGCAGGGCGAGCTGGAGGATCTCATTGCGTTTCTTTTCACCGCCAGAAAATCCTTCGTTGATCGAGCGATACAAAAGCTCCTCGTTTATGTGCATCAGCTTGAGTTTCTCTTTGATGAGCTGGAGAAAATCTATGGCATCGATCTCATCCAAGCCCTTGTGCCTGCGCGCGGCGTTGACGGCGGCCTTGAGTAGATAAATATTGCTAACTCCGGGAATCGCTACCGGGTATTGGAACGCGAGGAATAGTCCCTCGCGCGCGCGTTCTTCGACAGGCAGGCCCAGAAGATTCCTGCCTTCGTAAGTTATCTCGCCCTCGACCACCTCGTAGGTGTCGCGACCCGCCAGTACGTGCGCCAGTGTGCTCTTACCGGACGCATTCGGCCCCATGATCGCATGCACTTCACCTGCCTTCACCTCCAAATTGATGCCTTGGAGGATAGGTTTGCCCTCGACGTTAACCTTTAGGTTTTTTATAGAAAGCATCCAGCTATTTCCTGGTTTATGTAAGTCACGATTCACGAATCACGGTGTTAGCCGACCGCCCCTTCCAGACTCAGGCCCAAGAGTTTTTGCGCCTCAACCGCAAACTCCATTGGAAGCTCCTTGAAGACTTGCTTGCAGAAACCGTTCACAATCATCGACACGGCGTCCTCGGCAGAAAGACCCCGTTGCATGCAATAGAACAACTGGTCTTCACCGATCTTGGAGGTCGTCGCTTCGTGCTCGACCTGGGCAGTCGGGTTTTTCACCTCTATATAGGGAAAGGTATGGGCTCCACACTTGTCACCCATCAGCAGCGAATCGCACTGGGTATAGTTTCGAGCGTTTTCCGCTCCTTTGAGCACTTTGACTAGCCCACGATAAGAGTTTTGGCCGCGTCCGGCGGAGATACCTTTTGAAATAATGGTACTGCGGGTGTTTTTACCAACGTGAACCATCTTGGTTCCCGTGTCGGCTTGTTGAAAGTTATTAGTCAGGGCTACCGAATAGAACTCGCCAATCGTATTATCCGCTTCCAGCATGACGCTCGGGTATTTCCAGGTTATGGCCGATCCGGTTTCCACCTGTGTCCATGAGATCTTCGCATTCTCGTCTCTACAGGCGCCGCGCTTGGTCACGAAGTTGTAAATGCCGCCGCGGCCTTGCTCGTCGCCAGGGTACCAGTTCTGCACGGTGGAGTACTTAATCTCCGCGTCTTTGAGCGCGATCAGCTCGACTACGGCCGCATGCAACTGATTTTCATCGCGCATGGGTGCTGTGCAGCCTTCGAGATAACTGACATAGCTGCCTTCCTCAGCAATGATCAAGGTACGCTCGAACTGCCCCGTCTTGGAAGCGTTGATGCGAAAATAGGTGGACAGCTCCATGGGACAGCGCACGCCCTTGGGCACATACACGAATGAGCCGTCAGTAAACACCGCGGAGTTCAGCGTAGCGAAGAAGTTATCCGTGTAAGGCACCACCGAGCCGAGATACTTCTGCACGAGCTGCGGATGGTCCTGTACCGCCTCGGAGAAGGAGCAAAAGATAACACCCACCTTTGCCAGCTTGTCCTTGAACGTGGTCGCGACCGAGACACTGTCGAACACAGCGTCAACGGCGACACCAGCGAGCATCTTTTGTTCTTCCAGCGGTATGCCCAGCTTCTCGTAAGTCTCAAGTAGCTTTGGATCGACTTCATCCAGACTCTTAGGGCGATCCTTGTCCGATTTCGGTGCGGAATAATAGGCAATGTCCTGGTAGTCGATCGGACGATGGTGTACATGAGCCCAATTGGGCTCCTTCATGGTAAGCCAGTGCCGGTAGGCCTGTAGGCGCCACTCGAGCATGAACTCAGGCTCGTTTTTCTTCGCCGAGATCAGCCGAATGATATCCTCGTTCAA
>JBHIDJ010000045.1:0-22058 GCA_046760105.1 Acidiferrobacterales bacterium
TGCGCACGATCTTGATGGAGAGTAGCAGGCACAGTGGCAAGATCGTGTTAACGGTCGAAGGCGATTAGACCCACGGAGAATGCGTCGTGCCCGAGCCATAGCCGTAGCCCTTCGCGTAGCGGTTGAAGGCAAAGGGCTTGAGCTCCTCGATGTTTTCACCGGTCACGAGATGTCGAGCAACAAGCTTGCCAACACCGGCCATTTTGTACCCGTGGTTTGAGTCTGCGATCATGTAAACATTTGGCGCGACCCAGTCAAAGATTGGTACGTTATCGGGAGTGAAGGCGCCGATACCGCCGTTACGCCTTTCCTTGAAGTTTGGTCGAATCCCTTCGAAGCGTTTCATAAACATGCCCATGCACGCCGCGATGTAATCGGCAAACTCGGGCCCCGCCTGATATTTATCATTGGCATGGCCGTAGGGATCGATTGTGGCAGTGGGACCGAGCATGACCGGCATGCCGCCGCCTTGGATCCCCGGTCGCTCCATCCGTTCGGTCCCGTTCTTCCAGTAGACATAAACATTGTCTTTGAGCTCGTGGCTGGACTGCGGATCCTGTACGGGCGTATTCATTAGTTCAATATGCAACACGGGCGGATTTCGATTATCGGCAGTGTAGTAGGGACCGTCATAGTAAATCTCCCCCTCCTCCAGCCGCCAATACGTCCACATATCCTTGTCCTTGACAGAAGAGCCATCGCGATACTGCACATCGAGTTTCATCGGCTTGTCTAGCATTTGCCAATGCTTCGGCGTCCAGGCCCCCAGGCCCCAGACCACCACGTCGCACTTGATCGTACCCCGGTTTGTGCTGACCGCTGTTACTTCGCCATTCGTTGTCTCGTAGCCTTGCACTTCGACACCAGGAAAGATCCGTACACCGTGGCGCTCGCACATGTTTACAAATCCCAACACGCTCTGGGCCGTGCCGGCGTAGCCGCTTGGCTTTTCGTGGAGCACCACGTCAATGCTGTGATGCTTGAAGTCAGGCCATACCTTGGAGAGAAAATCACGTGCCTCCTTGCCGACGTACACGTCTGAGGTGTAGCCGACGCTTTGCTGGCTCTTGTGTATGCGTTCGTAGTCGGCGATCTGATTCTCCTCGCCGCACGAGACGTAGCCTACTTGCTGAAAGCCGAACGCTACCGGGTCATAGTTCCACACGTCGACCGAATGCCGGATGATCGCGTGTAGTGGTTCGGTCATGTAGAAGTTGCGCACGCATCCACAGGCAACCCCCGTCGCACCCGCACCGGGCCCGGATTTGTCGAGCAGGACTATGTCGGCACCGGAGCCCTTACCGGTGGCTTCCAGCATCATCGCCAAGTGCCACGCGGTGCTGAGCCCATGCACACCGGCGCCTACAACCACATAAGTCCTCGAGTCGGGAAGGACGTCGCTCATCGTGGCTCTCCTCAGTTTTTTGCTAGCGTTGGATTGCGATCCCGTCGGTAAGGAGCGAATTCTACAACTTCAAGATCGGATCGCTAGTCCTTGCTGCGGATCGTGTCATACGATCTCGGGATAACCCTTGCCGCGGGCCGCATCTTCCATCTGGAGAATCACATCGTAATCGTCGACAGACAACGGCTCGGCGCTGACGAGGAGCAACGCCTCACGCGCGTCGGCGAGCTGAGGGTCGGCCAGCGCGGTCATGAGCCCGTCTTGCAGCCGACTCACGAGATCAGGATCGGCCCCGGCCCGTGTCACGTATGGCGTGGCCGGTACCAACTGCGTGTAAGCCAGCACGCGTGTACCGGCTAATGTCTGCGGCCGATAGCGAGCGATCAGCGCGTGCGTGACACAGTCAATGGCACAGACATCGACCTCACTGCTTGCGACCAGGGCAAGGCTGTTCGCGTGTGCGCCGCTCTCAATCACCTGGCTGAAGAAACGTCCCCCATTGGCCAGTGGCGCCAGCGTGGCGCGCAAGCAATTGTAGCCGGAATGAGAGTTGCGACCGTTTACGGCGCAGACACCACCGCGCAACTCCTGCAGGCTGCTGACTGGATGGTCGGCGCCTATTACGATCGCGCTGCAGTAGCGCGGTCCTAGACAACCGGGTGCGTCGTAGACGGGCGTAGCTACTGGCTGCAGCACGTTAGGTAGCGGGTGGGTGAACGGGTAGCCGCAGGCCTGGCTGAACAGCAGGTTGGGGTGGTGCCACAGTGTTTCCGAATCGTCGGTATGCGTCAGCCGATCTGGCACACCATCTACACCCGCGCGGCGCAATGCCGCGGCCAGGCCTTTCCACCAAGCGTTGGTCGCCGTGCGCATCTCCGGTAGGTCGTACATCGGAAGGCTGGCGAGCATCGCTGGACTTTTTGATCGATACGGCCGTGTTTTACCGGCGTGGCGCAGCGTTGCGGTAGGCGCCGAGTGAACAGACGCGCTCCGCCTATGCAAGGCGTTCGTTTGCGAGCGTAGTCGTTGCACGGTAGTGATCCAACAAGGGGTAAACCGCGGGTTCTTTCGGGCGGAAGAGATATCGGGCGATAACCTCGCCATAACCGCGGTAACGGTAGCTGCCATTTCTTGCCAGCACGTCGGCGCGCTGCTCACGGTATCGTTTTGGCAACTGGTACCATGGCAGATGCGGCTCGTTGTGATGAGAGGCATGCAAGTTGTTATTGAGGTATAGCAGCGACATGAGCGGTCCTGCCTCGACGATGACGGTGCGATGGTCAGTCTCTTCAAGCGCCTGATGCTCGAGGAAGGAGCGCAGTAGCGTCAGCGCGATCCCGGGGTAAACGAACAATCCCAGGTACTCGATAACAGGTATCCGACACACTCCCAACACCCATACCAATACAAGCGTGCAACCGACGCCGTGCAACAGCCAGGCACTCAAATGGGTCGTGTCACCCTGAAAAAGACGCCGTGTCTGACCGGCAAGCAGCCGCCAGGAGACATAGAAAGGACCGAGCAACAAGCGTCCCCACGACGTGTTATGTGCCCAATAGAACGCTCGGCTCACCGGACCTTTACGCGCCCATGCCTGTGGCGCCAGGTAAAACGATTCCGGATCCTCGAACGGATCGGTAAGGGATTCGACAGCATGATGCGCAAGGTGCATGGCGCGATACAGCCTGTAGGGCATCCATAACCAGAGACTGGGGAATACGATAAGTTCATTGACCCAGCTCCAGCGCGTAGGGTGGCCGTGCACCGCTTCGTGCTGCAACGAGCCGTGCCAAGCCACCAGGTAACCGCCACATGCCAACACCAACCACCACGGCAGAGCGTGGTAGTGCCAAGTCAATACCGCGAAGCCGGCGTAAATCGAAGCGGCGACGACGAACGTCGGCCACTCGAAACCCTGTCCATGGTTTTGATCCGGCTCGCGGGGTCTTTGTTCTTCTAATCGGATCATCTGGTCCAAGGCCCCCGCGGCCTAGAAGGGTGTGCACATCACAACCCCCACAGCACTCCAAATACCAGATTATTTCCTTATAGACAACGAGGGAATGCACACACTATGTAGCACTAGGTAACAATACATCGATTAATTTGCTTTAGTACAATAATTGTTAATATTCCGTAAAATACGTGACGTGAGATAGACAGTATGGATAGACGCGAAATTGTCCAGATTTTCCGCGAGCGGCTTGTCGACGTGATCCAGCAGTCGGGCTTGAGTCGCTCGGCCTTCGCAGCGCAAGTCGCGATGGACAGGTCGACGCTGTCGCAGCTTTTATCACCAGGCAACGACCGACTGCCACGCGCCGAGACGATTGCTGCTATCGCCGCTGTGGCCCACGTGAGCGTGGACTGGTTGTTGGGCCTGACCCAGGAAGGTCAGCTCGGCACCGACGTAATCGCTCCGGCCATGGAGATCGAGGCCGGGAGCGCGTCACCGGCGGATGAGCGCCTGCAGCGTTGGCACGCAGAGGCGTCGGGTTACAAGATCCGCTATGTCCCAACGACGCTGCCCGATCTTCTTCGGACCGAAGAGGTCATCCGCTATGAGTGCCAGGACTACGATGCTCTGGTTCCTAAGGGGCGCATCGAGCAGGCAGAGGCCCGGCTTGCCTACACCCGTCGGCCCGAAACCGATATGGAGGTCTGCAGCCCCTTCCAGTCAGTCGAAGAGTTCGCGCGCGGCGAAGGGGTGTGGAGCAACCTGTCGGCGCAAAGCCGCAAGACACAGCTCGAATCGATGGTCACGCTGCTGGACGAGCTCTACCCCACCTTTCGCTGGTTCCTGTTCGATGGGCTGCGTCACTACTCGGTACCGTTCACCATCTTTGGGCCTCAACGCGCCGCGATGTATGTTGGCAACATGTACTTTGTCTTCAACTCGACCGAACATATCCGGGTGTTGACCCATCATTTCGACGGCTTGATCCGTGCCGCCGTGATACAGCCACCGGAGGTAATCGGTTTTCTTCGGGATCTGATGGATGACGCGGCCACAGGGGAGGGCCGTGTGACTGGCGAAACGCAGGTCAAACGGCCTTAGCACCGCCCTCGCGCTTGCGTCGCGCGACGAACGCGTCGAGTTCCTCCCTTATGGCGGGATCGAGCGGGGGCGGCTCAAAGTTGGCCAGTACCTGCTTGTAGAGTTGGTTGGCACGCTCGGTGGCGGTTGGCGACCCGGCTTCATTCCAGGTCTCGAAGTTGCGCCAGTCAGACAGCATTGGCGCGTAGAACGCTGTGTCGTAGCGCGCAAGCGTGTGGGCTGTTCCGAAGAAATGGCCGCCCGGACCGACGTCGGCGATGGCATCGAGCCCAAGCGTTTCCTCGTTGACCTCAATCGGTCGCAGGAACTCGGCCATCATTTGCAACAGCTCGGCATCGAGCACCATCTTTTCGAATGAGGCGCACAATCCCCCCTCCATCCAACCGGCGCCATGAAGCACGATGTTCGCGTGACCCATCACCGCTCCCCACAGTGACATCTCTGCCTCGTACGCTGCTTGTGCATCGACCACGTTGGAGGCGTTGGCATTGGAGGATCGGTAGGGAATGTTGTAGCGCCGCGCGAGCTGGCCGCCGGCCAGCGCCGCGCGCGTGTACTCCGGGGTGCCAAAAGCAGGTGCCCCGGACTTCATGTCAACGTTGGAGGTAAATCCGCCGTAGACCACAGGGGCCCCCGGGTTAACGATCTGGTCGAAGGCAAGGCCAGCAAGCGCTTCGGCGTTTTGTTGCGCGAGCGCGCCCGCTATCGTGGCCGGGGCCATCGCACCCGAGAGCGTGAACGGCGTCAGCACCACCACCTGATTGTGACGGGCCATTTCGATTACCCCTTCAAGCATGGGCCCATCGATGCGAAGCGGCGAGCTTGAGTTGACCACCGTGAACAGGCTGGGTTCATGCCGTAGCTGCTCTAAGGAGACTCCACGGGCGATGCGCGTCGTCTCAATGCCGTCAAGAATACGCTGTCGACCGAGAGAATACGCGTGGTAGCACTTGTCCGAGAGCGTGATAAAGGCTTGCATGCAGTCGAGGTGTCGAGTTTCCGGGGGCAGGTCTACCGCCTCCACGGGGTAACCACCGAACATATGTACGATGTCCAAGCTTTGCGCTAGGCGCACTAGATTTGAGAAGTCCTCAAAATTCCCGCTCCGGCGGCCGCGATCCATGTCTGACGCATTAGGTGCGCTGGCCACGGTAGCGAAATTAATGTGATTACCACCGATAGTCAGGTCGTGCGCTGGATTGCGCGCGTGCAGCGTGAAATGAGAGGGTGCCTTGCCAATACTTTCCTCGATCAGGCCACGGTCAAAGCGCACGCACTCGCTGGCGGTGTCGACGCGCGCCCCCGCCTCGCGCAGGATCTCTAGCGCTTCGGGCAGTAAGAAGTTGATCCCGATTTCCTCCAGGATTTTGAGGGATGCCTGGTGGATTTGTTCGACCTGCTCCGGGGTGAGAACCTCGATCGGCCGGTAAGGATTGACAACCTCGCGCCAAGGCAACTGGGTCAGTCCTTGCCGACCGCTGCGATCCCTACGGCCGCTACGGCGGGTGCTCGTTCGCGCAGTGCGGGCCGCTCTCGAACGGTCTTGATTAGATCGCCTCACGTCCAATCCAGAAGGACCTTGCCGCAGCGGCCCGAGTGCATGACCTCAAAGCCTCGCTCATATTCGTGTATTGCGAAGTGGTGCGTAACAATCGGTGCGATGTTCAGACCACTTTGCAGCAGCGAGGTCATCTTGTACCAGGTTTCGAACATCTCGCGGCCGTAGATGCCTTTTAGATGCAGGCCCTTGAAGATCACCTGATTCCAGTCAATAGCGATCTCAGTCGGTGGAATACCGAGAAGCGCTACCCTGCCGCCGTGATTCATCAAGCGCAACAGATCGCGAAGCGCTTGTGGATTGCCAGACATTTCCAACCCAACGTCAAAACCCTCCTGCATCCCAAGCTCGTTCATGGTGTCTTCGAGCTTATCCCGCGTCACGTTGATAGTGCGGGTCGCGCCCATCTTCAAGGCGAGTTCCAGGCGGTAATCGTTGACGTCGGTGATGGCCACGAAGCGCGCGCCGACGTACTTGGCGATGGCAGCGGCCATGATGCCGATCGGCCCGGCCCCCGTAATGAGCACGTCCTCACCCACGAGGTCAAAAGAAAGCGCAGTGTGCGTCGCGTTGCCGAGCGGATCTAAGATCGATGCAATGTCATCGCCGATCTTGTCGGGCAGGTGAAAGGCATTGACGCCAGGGATCACGACGTACTCGGCGAAGCTGCCGGGGCGGTTCACACCGACACCCACCGTGTTGCGGCACAGATGACGCTTGCCCGCCCGGCAGTTACGACAGTGGCCGCAGGTGACATGACCCTCGCCCGACACCCTGTCACCCACTTTGAAGCCGTCCACCTCGCTGCCGATCTCTGCGATCTCACCGGCGAATTCATGCCCAATCGTCATCGGCACCGGAATCGTACGCTGCGACCAGTCGTCCCAGTTGTAGATATGGACGTCAGTGCCGCAGATCGCGGTTTTGTGCACCCTTATTAAAACATCGTTATGGCCCACGTCCGGCACCGGCACGTCATCCATCCAGATTCCGGCTGCTCGTTTCTTTTTGACTAGCGCCTTCATTGCACAATCAATGTATGACGTTGAGCGCTTGACCAACGCGGCCAAATGCAGCGAGCGCGCTGTCGAGGTGACTACGTTCGTGCGCTGCTGACATCTGCACGCGGATACGCGCGCGGCCTTTTGGTACCACCGGGAAGGAAAAACCGATGACGTATATGCCTTCGTCCAACAGCCGATCTGCCATGTTTTGCGCAAGCGTGGCCTCGCCAAGCATCACTGGAATGATCGGGTGTTCGCCGGGCACCAGGGTGAAACCGAGCTTTTCGAGTTCCGCGCGGAAGTAGCGACCGTTGTCGTTTAGCCGGTTGCGCAGTGCATCGCTCTCCTCAAGCAGATCGAGCGCCTTAAGCGAAGTGGCGGCTATCACCGGTGCCAGCGTATTGGAGAATAGATAGGGCCGCGAGCGCTGGCGAAGCCACTCGATGATTTCCTTGCGCCCGGAGGTATAACCGCCGGAGGCGCCACCCAAGGCCTTGCCCAGAGTGCCGGTCAGGATATCGATTCTTTCCTGAACGCCCCAGTGCTCCGGCGTGCCACGACCGTGCGGGCCGAGAACGCCGACGGCGTGTGAATCGTCGACCATGACCATCGCGTGGTAGCGCTCGGCAAGCTCGCAGATCGTGGGTAGGTCGGCGATTATGCCGTCCATGGAAAATACACCGTCGCTGGCAATCAGCCGAAAGCGACAGTCTTGCGCTTCCTTAAGGTGTGTCTCGAGCTCGGCCATGTCGTTATTGGCGTAACGCAGCCGGCGTGCCTTGCAAAGCCGAATTCCATCGATGATGCTGGCATGGTTAAGCGCATCACTAATGACGGCGTCACGCTCGTCGAGCAGAGTTTCGAACAGGCCGGCGTTAGCGTCGAAGCATGAGGAATAGAGAATAGTGTCTTCTGTTCTGAGGAAGCTGCTCAGCCGTGCCTCGAGTTCCTTGTGCGCTTCCTGCGTACCACAGATGAAGCGCACCGACGACATGCCATAGCCATAGCGGTCGAGCGCCTCTTTCGCGGCCTTGATAAGCGCCGGGTGGTTCGCGAGTCCGAGATAGTTGTTGGCGCAGAAGTTTAGAACCTCTCGTTCTTCCTGCGGCGTCCCGTTTACCTTGATAGTGGCGTACTGTGGCGAGGTGATCACACGCTCCTGCTTGTAGAGGCCGGCACTGCGCAGTGCATCGGTCTCCTTATGCAGATGATCTAGAAAGGCTGTGTCCATAGGCACGCTCCGGTCACGAGGCAACGCAGAAAATAGCTGGCTTTGTATACCGAAACCAGCTTTTTGTACATCAAAAAGATTTGGCCGACACGCCGCAGGTTCGGTACGCCGCCCACATCGGCGGGAAGACCGCTTAGCCTGGTAGGGCTACAATCCCGGCGATACGACGGTCAAGAGACTGGAAAAGCATTTTGCAATCGGGATGTAGTCCGAGTTCGGCAGCGAGAAGAAGCGCTGGAAGTCGTGCGTTGTCAGGATGCCGGCAATATAGTAGTCAAGAATCATCTCGCTCACGGGATGCAAGCGGTCCGGAAATTCGCAGAGGGACTGCGCGATTTCGGTGTTCATCAACATAGCCTGACTAATCCTGAACGATTGACCTTATAACGACATCGTAGCAAAGATTACCGGTGTGGCTGAAGGGTCGGACGTATCAATGCACCATACCCAAGCACAAGTGAACGAGTCATCGAAAGCTACCGAAAACACCCCGTTATGGAGGTGTGTTTGCGCAATTTCCCCCGGTTGAAGTACTCCAGAGGATGGTTTATGGTGCGTTCATACAATAATGAAACCCTCCCATTTCGCCTACTTTTTTTAAGGTAAAGGGGAAAACCCCCTCAAACACACGCTACGGAGGAAGTCGCAATGACTAAGAGACATGAGGATGATTTTCATCCCGCCATTCCCAAACTGATTGAAGACCTAGAGCAACACAAGATTAGTCGTCGTGAGTTCTTGCGCTTTGCGACGCTGCTTGGCGTGTCAGCCGCCACCGCCTACGGCCTGGCCGGACTGACCGCGCCCCGCAAGGCCATGGGCGCGATGGCCAAGGGCGGTACCGTGCGCGTCTCCATGCGCGTGATGGAGATCAAGCATCCGCACACCTGGCAATGGATATTTGATGCCAACGTGGGCCGCCAGGTTGTCGAGTATCTCACCAAGACCGGCCATGACAACGTTACCCGGCCGTCCCTGCTCGAGAAGTGGGAGGCCAGCGACGATCTCAAGACCTGGCACCTACATGTGCGCAAGGGCATTAAGTGGCATAGCGGCCGGCCTTTCGTGGCGGACGACGTGATCTGGAATTTCAAACATGTCCTCGACGCGGCAACGGGATCATCTGTACTCGGCCTCATGAAGGGCTACATGCTCGAGGAATACGATACCGGCAAGAAAGACGACAAGGGCAACCCCAAGATGTCCACGCGGTTGTGGGACTCCAATGCGATCGAGAAGGTCAATGACCGTACGGTGCGCCTCAACCTGAAAGAAGCGCAGGTAGCGGTACCGGAACATCTGTTCCACTATCCGTTCCCCATGCTCGATCCTGAGGAAAACGGTGAGTTCAAGGTGGGATCGAACGGCACCGGTGCGTTTGACCTGGTCGAGCATCAGATCGGCGTCAAATCGGTGCTTAAGGCGCGGAAGGATTACTGGGGCGACGGCCCAAACATTGACACGCTCGAGTACCTGGATCTGGGCGACGATCCGTCGGCGCCGTTGGCGGCCCTGTCTTCCGGTCAGGTGCATGGTATCTTTGCAGGCGACGTCAGCCAGCTCGAGGTCTACCGCAATATTCCGGACGTGGTGATTTATGAAGCCAAGACGGCACAGACGGCGGTGGCGCGGGTGCACGTCGACCTGGATCCGTTCAAGGACGCGCGCGTGAGAAAGGCGCTACGCCTGGCGGTCGACACCAAGAAATGTTTGGAAGTGGCCCATCGCGGTCTGGGTGCCCCTGGCGAGCATCACCATGTCTGCCCGGTGCACCCCGACTACGCGGAGCTGCCGTTTATGAAGCGCGATGTCGCCGCGGCGAAGAAGCTGCTGAAAGAAGCGGGTCATCCGAATGGTATCAGCATAGAGATCGCGGCTCAGAAGGAGCCCGCGTGGGAGCTCAACGCGGTTCAGTTTATGACCGAGCAATGGAAGGAGGCGGGCATTAAGGTCAAGATCAACGTGATGCCGTCGGCCCAGTATTGGGACAACTGGACTAAGGTGCCATTTGGTTTTACCCGCTGGACGCACCGGCCGTTAGGTTTCATGGTGTTGGCGCTTGCCTACCGGAGCGGTGTGCCGTGGAACGAATCCCATTACGCCAATCCGGAGCTCGATAAGCTTCTTACCAAGGCGGAAGGCACGCTGGACATAGACGAGCGTCGCAAGATCATCGGTGAGCTTCAAAAGATCATGCAGGAGGATGGTCCCATCACGCAGCCGATCTGGCGTTCGGTCTATGCCGCCTACCACAAGAAGGTGAAGGGCTTCAAGATGCATCCGACCTCCTACATCTTTGCAGAGGATTTTGCTGTCGGATAACAAACTAGGCTCCCTCGCGGAGCATAAACAACAGCATTTTGCCCGCTTCGGGCACGTTGATGATGGGGCCGAAGCGCCCCATCATCGATTTCTTTCAACTTGTCCTTGGGGGTTCGTCAGGGGGCGCTAAACCAATGCTAATCTTCATCGCGAAGCGCATCGGCTTCATGCTCCTGACCATGTTCGTCGTGTCGCTACTGCTTTTCCTGCTTCTGGAAATCTCACCGGGCAACGTGGCGACCAAGGTACTGGGCCCGTATTCGTCGGAAGAGCAGCGCCAGATCTGGCTCGAGCAACACGGCTATCTGGATCCGCTGTATGTGCGATATGGCAAGTGGGTAGGCAACTTCGCTATCGGTGACTTCGGCGAGTCCATACGCTTCAAGACCCCGGTGGCAGACGTGCTTTGGCCGCGGCTGTGGAACACGGCCATTCTGGGGTTCTGGACATTTGCGGTGATGATCCCTCTGTCCCTGACACTGGGCATCCTTTCCGGCATGCGCGAGGCCTCCAAGCTCGACCGAACCATTTCCGTAACGAGCATTATCACCACGTCCGTACCCGAGTTTGCGAGTGCCGTGTTCCTGTCGGCGCTGTTCGTCTTCAGCCTGAAACTGCTACCGGGGACGAGCAGCATGGCAGATGGGTTCAATGTCAGGGAGCTGATCCTGCCGGTGATGGTGCTGGTGCTTTACGACTTTGGCTATGTGGCACGCATGACACGCGCATCGATGGCCGAAGTTATGACCACCCACTACGTCCGCACCGCGGTCCTCAAAGGCCTGCCCTACCGACGAGTGATCCTGAAGCATGCGCTTCGCAACGCGCTCATCGCGCCGTTTACGGTCATCATGTTACAGATCAACTGGCTGCTCTCGGGCGTCATCGTGGTCGAGTTCTTTTTCGCTTATAAGGGCTTTGGCGCGCTGTTACTGGAGGCCTCGCTCAATCAGGACATCTTCCTGATCGAGGCGTGCGCCATGGTCGCGGTGTTCGTGGCGGTGGGGACCCAGACGATTGCCGACATCGGCTATACCTATCTCAACCCACGCATCCGGTTTGCCTGAGGCGACCCACGATGGCGAATACAACTGCTACCACTGCGCTACCGGCTCCGACCGTGGGTGCGGCGCTCATGCGCGCCATCAAATCGTTTGCGCTGTTGCGCGAAAGCTGGGTCGGTATGATCGGCGCCGGCCTCGTTGGCTTCTGGATTCTGGTCGCTATCTTTGCGCCGCTACTTGCGCCGTTTGATCCGCTCGCATCATTGCAGCCGCTCGCCAGGCCGGGTACCGAATTCGCCAAGGGCGGGACCTTCTGGCTGGGGACTGACCTGCTCGGCAGGGACATCCTCTCGCGTATCATCGTGGGCTCGCGTACGGTCCTGTGGTACGCGCCGCTGGCGACCTTGAGCGCATACTCGGTGGGTATTGTCATGGGCCTCGCCGCTGGCTACAAACGCGGATGGGTCGATGATGTGCTGTCGCGGATCAGCGATATCATTCTCTCGTTCCCCGTGCTCGTGCTTTACATCATCATCATTGCAACTATCGGGGCGTCGGGAACGAACATCATTATCGCCATCACCTTTGCCAGCGCCCCAGGGATCATGCGTATCGTACGCGGTCTCGTGCTCGACCTGCGCAACCGTGACTACGTGGCCGCGGCGCAGACGCGCGGCGAGTCGACATGGCGCATCATGCTGGTGGAAATCCTGCCGAACGCGCGCGGACCACTGATCGTCGATGCCTGTCTTCGCATGGGATACGTGATTATTACCATCGGCGTACTCGGCTTCCTCGGGCTTGGCCTGCCGCCGCCGGATCCGGATTGGGGGGGCATGGTCAATGAGAACCGTCAGATGGCGATGGTCTTCCCCCATATGACGCTGTTCCCGTGTTTCGCCATATCTTCGCTAATTCTCGGATTTAACCTGTTGGCTGACGGGCTGCGCGAGATTTCGATGCGGGATTGATCGAAAGGCGTTAGGGAAAAGTTCGAAATGACAGGCTGGATCCGTGGCTAGTCAGCAAACATGAACAGACATCGACAGGAATAGCTCGCAGAGGTGGCCTCCATGCAATTCGACGACAAAGCACCCGTTCTTGAGATCAAGGATCTTAACCTCTCATACTGGACGCGTGCAGGGGAGATCCCCGCCGTAATCGACTTCTCGCTCACGGTCAACAGAGGCGAGAGCATCGGACTCGTGGGCGAATCGGGGTGCGGCAAATCCACCGTCGCCATGGCGATCATGCAGTACATGGGTACGAACGGTAGCATCAAGAGCGGTAGCATCAAGTTCAAGGGTGTAGAGCTAAACGAGCTTAGCGAAGAGGGGTTGCGCCGGCTGCGGGGCAAGGAGATCTCTATGATCTACCAGGAGCCGTTTGCGGCCTTGAACCCCAGTCTCACCATCGGTTCCCAGCTAAAAGAAGTGCCCATAACCCATGAAGGCATAACGGAAGCCGAGGCGCACGAGCGTGCTGTCCAGGTGCTCAGCGATGTGCGCCTGCCGGACCCCGAGCGGGTCCTCGCCGCCTATCCCCACCAGCTTTCCGGCGGTCAGCAACAGCGGGTGGTCATCGCCATGGCGCTGCTATCGAATCCGTCGCTGCTGCTCCTGGACGAACCGACCACGGCTCTGGACGTTACGGTGGAGGCGGGTATCGTCAAGTTGATCTCAGATATCAGCAGGAAGTACGGTACCTCGCAGATCTATATCTCGCACAATCTGGGGTTAATCCTGGAAGTCTGCGATCGTGTGTTCGTGATGTACTCGGGTGAGGTGGTCGAGGAAGGCACCATTAACTCGCTCTTTACCTGGCCCAAGCACCCCTACACCCATGGGCTGTTCGGTTGCATCCCGCTACCGACGGCGGACAAGAACGCGGCGCCGTTGAGGCCGATTCCGGGTCAGCTGCCGTTGCCCCACGAGCGTCCCACCGGCTGCAACTTCGGCCCACGCTGCGACTACTTCCAGACAGGCAGATGCGACGCCAAAGACATCATACTGGAACCGGTGACCGGTAGCGCGGCTACCGATCACCGCGCGCGCTGCGTCCGCTGGCAGGAGATCGACTACGGGATGAAAGTGGCCCATGGCGAACAAAAGCCGCCGCTGGAGATCGGTGAGAAAGTGCTCGAAGTGGACCACATGCAAAAGTACTATGAGGTGCACGACCGCTCCATCATGGCGCTGATCAAGGGCCAGAGCGTGAAATTGGTCAAGGCCAACGAAACCTTGGACTTCGATGCGCGTCGGGGCGAGACGGTGGCCATCGTCGGCGAGTCCGGCTGCGGTAAGTCGACCTTCGCCAAGGTGCTGATGGGCCTTGAATGCTGCACCGACGGTGAGGTGCGCCTCGAGGGCACGAACATTGCCGAGGTCCCGGTGCGCGACCGTTCGCCACAGCAGATCGGTTCCCTGCAGATGGTGTTCCAGAATCCAAGTGACACGCTGAACCCTAGTCACACCGTCGGCGGCCAGATCGGCCGCGTGATCAGGAAGTTCGGGGTAGAGGCGGACAAAACAAAGATCCGCGAGCGTGTGTTCCAACTACTGGACATCGTCAAACTGCCGCGCGACTTCTATTTTCGTAGACCGCGCCAGCTCTCCGGTGGACAGAAACAGCGGGTCGGCATCGCCCGCGCGTTTGCCGGCAATCCCTCAATGGTTATCGCGGATGAGCCGGTGTCCGCACTGGATGTGTCGGTGGCGGCGGCCGTTACCGAGCTTCTGATGGACATCCAGCGTGAGCATAAGACCACGTTGCTATTCATCAGCCACGACCTGAGCGTGGTCCGGTATCTCTCGGATCGCGTCGTGGTCATGTATCTGGGGCAGATTATGGAGCGCGGCACGACGGACGAGATCTTCGCACCCCCGTATCACCCCTATACGGAAGCGCTGCTCTCGGCGGTGCCGATTGCCGATCCAGAGGTCACCAAGCGCGAGATCGTGCTCGAAGGCAATCTGCCGAGTGTGATGAACCCGCCCAAGGGCTGCCCCTTCTCCACCCGTTGTCCGCGCAAGGTCGGCAAGATCTGCGACGACGAACGGCCGCCGGTGCAAATGGCGTCCGAGGGTCACGCCATTGCCTGCCACATTCCACTGGCGGATTTGCGTGAGATCGAGCCGGTGATCAGCGTGCCACAGGAAGACGAGCGGATCCACGTCAAGCAAGTAGCCGGTGCCGGTGCAGATTGATGGGAGCTGTGAATCGTAAACGTGATCTGTGAGTCCGGCGAAATACTCACGCCGTGAACAACGTTACTGATCGCGATTGACGAGCTCGCAGAAGCAGCTTGGTGGCTGCCTCCCGCGATCTTTTGCCTTCGTGATCCTGTCGCAAACCATTGCGTTAGTTCGGGTAAAGTGGGGAGTGGTCTCGTCACGCGGGGCACTACGTGCAAGCAATTTCCGTCGGGCAAAGACACGGCACGACGACAATAAGGAGCAGATCAATGGGTAGCGAGTCAACATGCGAGCTGGTGCAACTAAAGGTAGAGTCTGCACGTTTTTTGCGTATTGAGCCACGGCCTCGCGCGGGTGCCCCGCAGGACCTGGAACAAACGCTGCTAGAGCTGGTCAAGGAGGCGCTCGAGAGCGAAGGTCACACCTGCGGTGAAGACTGTGAGTGTGTCATTGGCGATCCGGTAGAGGTGGCAGCGCGCGACCAGATAAAGAAGGTATCGGACGGTACCTATACGGCATGGTATCAAGTGAGGCTGGTCAAATACCGAACTACCGGGGAGTGCATGCCGAAGGGCGACGAATTGCCGGAAGGAGCGCGGGGATAAGGCAACTATTTTTTGCGACTTTCTGTCCCGAGCTGCAACACCGCGTTTGATACCCGGTCAAAGGTCAAGAGGAGTCTAGCGATGAAACGTGACTTTGCAGCGCTTTCCTATATTCCCCTGAAAGCCAAAACGACCTTTGAACATCCGCCGACCCCGCCTGAACTGATTCGCCTCGACAGTCCCGCCGTAACCGTGATGACAGATTTCCAATACGTGCACCCGGTCACGGTGAACCCTGACATGCCGATCGACGACGCGCTGCAAAAGATGAAAACTGCCGGCGTTCGGCTGTTACTGGTGACCGATGAGGTCGACGAAATCATCGGGCTTATTACCGCCAAGGACATCATGGGTGAGAAGCCGATTCAGATCGTACAGGATACACGCATCCAGCGATCCGACATAAAAGTCGAAATGATCATGACGCCGCAATCGAACATCACCGTGCTAAACATGGTAAGTGTACGCAACGCCCAGGTCGGTCACATCATCGAGACCTTACGCCAGCTTGAACGCCAGCACATGCTCGTTGTTGACGTGGATGATGCCAGCAAGACCCAGCGGGTGATCGGTCTCTTTTCCACGAGCCAAATCAGCAAACTCCTTGGGCGGGACGTCAGGGAAGAGGTGGCCCCCGCCCATTCGCTGGTGGAGATGTTGCATCAACGGGGCTAGCTCTTAGCGCTCGCACGGTTCCACGCTAAAGGCCACATCGATTCCGGTTTACGATTCTTCAACTCCATCTTGGTCCAGCGGTGTCCAAACTCGTCGACTATTACTTCACACCGATTTCACCCTTCACTTATCTTGGAGGTGACCGGTTTGCAACAATCATCCGTGACACCGGTGCTTCGGTGAATGTATTGCCGGTGGGCTATGGAAAAATATTCCCTGCCACCGGTGGCGTGCCGCTTAAGCAGCGCGCGCCGGAGCGCCAGGCCTATCGCTTAGCTGAACTGCAACGCTGGCGCGATTATCTGGATATACCGCTTAACCTCGAGCCGAAATATTTTCCGGCAGATGATCGCATCGCGTCATTGATGATCATCGCCGCGCGCCAACGTGGCGATGACGCATTAGGCCTTTCACAGGTATTTCTACGGGCCGTATGGGCGGAGGAACGCGACATCGCCGATACGGATACACTCGTGGTAGTTGCCAACGAGGCAGGACTCGATGGAATAGCGCTGCTCAAGCTGGCTGATGATCCGCCGATTTCGGAAACCTTTGAGCGCGACACAGATACTGCAATTAAACGGGGTGTGTTCGGCGCACCCACTTATGTCGTCGACGACGAAATCTTCTGGGGACAAGATCGACTCGACTTTCTCGAACGGAAGTTGCGAGCGAGTAGGTAGATAAGCACAGAAAACTCAACGCAGAGACGCAAAGGCGCAGAGGACGCAAAGTTTTTCTAGATCTACTACTATTAGTATTCCTTTGCGTCTTTGCGCCTTCGCGTTGAGTAGTTTAAGGAATCGAGTTAGGACGATACATCGTGATTGATTTCTATACTTGGTCGACGCCAAACGGCATCAAGGTGTCGATAATGCTCGAGGAAATCGGGCTCCCCTACAAGATCATTCCCGTCGATATCGGCGCCGGCGATCAATTCAAGCCCGAGTTCTTGAAGATCAGTCCCAACAACAGAATCCCGGCGCTTGTCGATCACGACGTTCCGGACGGCAAACCGTACTCACTATTCGAATCGGGCGCGATTTTGATGTATCTGGCGGAGAAAACGGGCAAGCTGATGCCATCAGACACAGCCGGGCGCTACGGTGTTATTCAGTGGCTCATGTTTCAAATGGGTAATGTGGGGCCGATGCTTGGACAAAATCATCATTTTCGCGGTTATGCGCCCGAGCAGATCCCGTACGCCATCGATCGCTATACGAACGAGGCGGGGCGTCTCTACTGTGTATTAGATAAGCGTCTCGGCGAGACTGCATATCTTGCCGGTGCAGACTACTCTATCGCCGATATCGCCACTTTCCCGTGGCTTCGCCCTCACAAGCGACAGGGGCAAGATCTCGACGACTTTCCGAATGTAAAGCGTTGGTTCGAAGAAATCGGCGCGCGACCTGCGGTCGAACGCGGTATCGAGGTGCTCAAAGGCTTACGCCGCGATTTCGACGACAAAGCGCACGAGATCCTGTTTGGCAAGACCCAGTACCAACGCCGCTGAAGAAAGCACCGTCAGCTCGGAGACTGGCTTACGCTTTGAGTTGAAAGTTGGTGGGTAGATCCTCCCCCTCCAGGGCCAAAACGCGCGCGGGTGCACCATCAAGGCCCACCAGCTTTAATGGCAGCGCCACGACGGCACAGCGCGCAGCTGAAATCGCGGACAGGTTGTGTACGTACTCGATGTTGTAGATCTCCTCCGCGAGAATCCGATGGTGAACCACGCAGTCTTCTCCGCGAAAATCGGGCTGACGAACCACGTATTCCTCCGCGAAATCGTACACCACGGCGTTGACGCCACGTTCCACCAGCCAATCGGCGCCCTCATCCGAAAGGTAAGGGCCTTCCCGCCAGAAACGTTTCGTTCCCCAGCATTGCTCCGACCAGGTGGTGCGCAGTATGACGATATCGTTCGGCCGAACGTGCCGCCCACGGTCCTCGAGCGTATCGCCCGCAATCGCGGCATTGCGGCCGTGATCCCGTAGCTCTACCACGGCGGCAGGGCCCATGAGCTTGGCGAGAGGCGCCTGCTCGATCGATTTGGCGCCCCGGATGAAATGGTTGGGGGCATCCACGTGGGTCGCGTAATGACAGAACATGCTGAATGTCGAGCCCTGCCAACCGTGCTCCTTGAAAGTGAACGCAGTTTCAAAGCTGACCGCCAGCCCAAGGCGGCCGGCCCCGTGCTCGACCGGTATGGAAAGATCGATGATGTCGGTCACTGGTCTATTCCTCCGGGCTTCGAGGCCTCAACCTGGCCCGCCCTGCTCATGATATGCCGCAACGATATTCGCAGATTTACCTGCTGTCACCAACCGACGTAAGAGACGAGCCAGATCCGTCGGACTCAGCCCCAATTTACTTCCGGGGCGGCTGTGCTTGGGTCCACTGCGGTGGTGAAAAGTATGACCCGGCGGATCCTGGTCCTACGGGCCGAAAATGAGCGTCGGTAGCCAGGTGGCCAGTTCAGGGAGGTACCACAACACGACGAGCGCAATGAGCTGAATGACGATATAGGGTGCTACGCCGAGGTAAATTTGCGATGTCTTGATCGTCTCCGGTGCCACGCCACGCAAGTAAAACAACGCAAACCCGAACGGCGGCGTAAGGAACGACGTCTGAAGATTCACACCCATCATCACCCCGAGCCATACGGGGCTCATCAAGACCCCGGGCGCGAGCTCCATCTGCAAAAGGATCGGCGCCACGATCGGCACGACAATGAAGATGATCTCCAGGAAGTCGAGAAAGAAGCCGAGGAAGAACATCAGCAGCATGACGACGAGCACTGCACCTACGGCGCCACCGGGCAGCGACGTGAGGAAATCGTGCACGATTTCATCACCGCCGAATCCTCGAAACGTCAAAGAAAACAGGCTCGCACCGATCAGGATGACGAACACCATCGACGTTATGTTCATCGTTGACTGCATTACGCTGCGAAGCACTTTGGCGTGATGAATTCGGGTGAAACCGACCACGATACCCCAAACGAGGACGAGTGACAGAATGACGCAGGCGATTATCGCGATTAAGTCGCCAGTGGGAATTTCCTCACGCTGCATTCTGAGGTCGACGAATACGGTAATGATCAGCATGATGACCAGGCTCGCGCCGGCCAGATAAATCGGCCGCGCCCGCTTGGGGTCGAGCCGGTACCCCGCCAGTAGGACCGCCCCGACGGCTCCCACGCCGGCGGCCTCGGTGGGTGTGGCAATGCCGCCCAGGATGGAACCCAGTACGGCGATGATCAGGACGATGGGTGGCAGCAACGAAGCCAGAACTCGCAGGGCAAAGCTCTGGCCCTCCGCGATCTCCAGGTCGTCACGGGGTACCGGTGGCGATGAGCTGGGACGGAGCCAGGCGACCATGAGCTGATAGACGATATACATGCTGACCAGCACGAAGCCGGGGAACAGGGCGCCCGCGAATAGATCACCAACGGACACTGAATCGGGTGAGAAAATGCCCTGTTTGTACTGAGCGTTCGCGTACGCGGTGGATAATTGATCACCGAGCAACACCAGGACGATGGACGGCGGAATGATCTGGCCCAGGGTGCCCGACGCGCAGATGGAACCGCACGCGAGCGCCGGATCGTAGCCACGGCGCAACATGATCGGAAGCGAGAGCAGACCCATGGTCACCACGGTCGCACCGACGATGCCGGTGGAGGCTGCCATCAAGGCGCCCACGATGCTCACTGAAACGGCGAGACCACCGCGCACAGATCCGAACAGGCGTGCCATGTTGTCGAGCAGTTCTTCGGCAATCTTCGAGCGCTCGAGCGTAACACCCATGAAAATGAACAACGGCACCGCCACCAGCACGTCGTTACTCATCACGGCGTAAATGCGCTGTGGGAACGCGAAAAGCAGGGAAACATCGAATACGCCGGCCGCTTCTCCGATGAGGGCGAATATCAGCGCTGTGCCGGCGAGCGTGAAGGCAACGGGAAACCCGGCGATGAGAAACCCGCAAGCGGTCACGAACATGACTAGGCAAAGGACCTGCGGCTGCAGAAGGGACGCCAGTAATTCCATACTCGGGTGCCCTCGACCTTACTCAGACGCCGTCTGGCTGTTCTTCCGTCACCGGTGCATCAGCCCCAGCAAGGGTCATGATGGAGCGCAACGCCAGCGAAATTCCTTGCAGAAAAATCAGAACGACAAAAATCCAGATCACCGTTTTGAGCAGAAACACGAGCGGGAGACCGCCCGTTTCAATCGAGCCCTCGAACACCTTCCAGGAATTGATAACGTATGACCAGGAGATCCACATTATCAGAACACAAACGGGGATGAGGAAAAATACGACACCGAGCAGATCGACGAGGGCTTTGGTCTTGGGCTTGGCGCCGCGGTAGAGGATATCGACGCGCACATGCCCATCCTGCAACAGCGTGAAGCCCGCACCCACCATAAACATGATGCCGTACAAGTACCAGATCGACTCCTGCATATAGATAAAGCCGATACTGAAGACGTAACGCAGCACCACGACGATGAACTGGTCCAGCACCAGTATCAGCGCGAGCCACGCGGTGGCCCTGCCGACGAGATCGTTGATCGAGTCGATGATTCGAACTACTACTGCGAGATTGCTCAACGCACCTCTCCTTTAAGGATTTTGCGTCCCCCGAGTAAACGCCGCGCAGTATGGCTGATCGACCCTAGTGCGTACAGCTAAGGAAAGGCCCGCACCGGAACCCGGTGCGGGCCAGTGGTCGATGGCCGTGATGCAGTCGCCGCTTTTTCTTATCGTGAGCCTTACGCGCTGTTAGGTCGATAGCCAGCGCTTGTTCATGTACATCTGCTCACCGAAGTAGGACCAGCCCTTGGCGAGCTGGTAGTGCTTCATGTAGCTATCGTAGACCTTCTTCGTTATCGCGTCGGTCTTGCCGACGTCCGCAACCACCTGCTGCGCGGTCTTAGCAACTGCCTTGAAGATATCGTCCGAGAACTCGCGGAAGTCGACCTTGTGCACGTTGATCAGCGTGTCGAGCGATCGGCTGTTGAAGGTATGGTACTCGGCGATATTGATGGTGGTCTCGGCCGCGCAAGCCGCTTCGAACATCGCCTGGTCCGAGCGCGGCATTGAATCCCAGAGCTTCTTGTTGACGCCCATGCTAAGCGTTGTGGCCGGCTCGTGGAAGCCCGGGTAGTAGCAGTACTTGGCGACTTTGTAGAAGCCGAAGGCGAGGTCGTTCCACGGACCGACCCATTCGGTGGCGTCGATAGTGCCGGCCTGCAGAGCGGGGAAGATATCGCCACCGGCAAGCGTCACAGAGGTGCCACCAAGACCCGTAACCACTGCGCCGCCGAGGCCGGGGATGCGCATCTTCAATCCCTTGAAGTCCTCGACGGTTCTCATTTGCTTGCGGTACCAGCCGCCCATCTGCACACCGGTATTGCCACACAGCAATGGCTTCACATTGAAATTGGCGGCCAACTCGTCCCACAATTTCCTGCCGTCGCTCCAGTATACCCACCCCAGCATTTCGGAAGCGGTCATACCGAGGGGGACGGTGGAGAAGAAATTGTAGGCCTTGGATTTGCCCTGGAAGTAATAGTCGGCCGAATGGTACAGCTCCGCGGCGCCTTCCTCGACGGCGTCGTTGACCTTCAGCGGGTGCACGAGCTCGCCGCCGGCAAATACCTTGACCTTGTATTTGCCGGCCGACATCTCCTCGATCCGCTTACCGATTCGGACAGCGGCGGTGCCGAGGCCCGGGAAGTTCGCGGGCCAGGAGGTAACCATTTTCAGTTCTTTCTTGCCCTGAGCGATGGCGGGCGCCGAAAAACTGGCCGCCGCCGCCGCCGCTGCCACAGCCCCACCGCTTTTCAGTACTTCACGACGCTTCATGTTTGTTTCGCGACGTTTCATACCCCCTCCTTATTGTGTAGGATTCTGGTGGTTAAAGATGGTGTTAACCGCAACAGATTACATCAGCATTAGGGTGGCGGCAAAGACTCTCGATGCATTTGGGGAAG
>JBHIDJ010000046.1:0-21609 GCA_046760105.1 Acidiferrobacterales bacterium
ATTTCTCACCGGCTGTCGTAGCGAGGGCGTGTAGATGCCCGTGGATACAAGGCGCACGAGCGAAAATGCGCGGAGGCGTACTTTACAGTACGTTGAGCACATTTTTCGAGTGCAACGCCGTAGGCGCGGGCAGATTCACGTCCGCAGTAGATAGGTGGTGAGAAATGCGGGCTAGTTACGAGTCACGGCATTTATGGTGGAGCCAATACTTCCAGTCCTCCCATGTAAGGTCGTAACACTTCCGGAATCTTGATGCGCCCGTTCTTGTCCTGGTAGCTCTCCATCACTGCAATCAAGGCCCGCCCGGCAGCTACGCCGGAACCGTTCAACGTGTGCACGAGCTCTGGCTTACCGGTTTCGGGATTGCGCCAGCGTGCCTGCATGCGCCGCGCCTGGAAGTCCTCGCAGTTGCTGCAGGATGAGATCTCGCGGTAGCGCTGCTGCCCTGGCAGCCAGGCTTCGATGTCATAGGTTTTCGCCGCGGCAAAGCCCATATCGGCGGTGCACAGCACTACCATGCGGTAATGCAACCCGAGCGCTTGCAGCACCTTCTCCGCATTTGTGGTCAATTCCTCAAGCGCTTCGTAGGAATCGTGCGGGCGCACAACGTGCACCAGCTCGACCTTTTCGAACTGATGCTGACGCAGCATACCTCGCGTATCTTTGCCGTATGAACCAGCCTCACTGCGAAAACACGGCGTATGGCATACATATTTACGCGGCAGGCTGTCCGCATCCAATATCTGCTCGCGCACGAGATTTGTCATCGGCACCTCGGCCGTGGGTATGAGAAAGAATCCCGGATCCCCTTTTACCGCAAACAGGTCTTCTTCGAACTTAGGAAGCTGACCGGTGCCGTGCAAGCTTTCGGCGTTCACCATATAAGGTACATAGATCTCGGTGTAGCCGTGCTCTTTTGTGTGCAGCTCGAGCATGAATTGCGTGAGCGCTCGGTGAAGGCGCGCAAGCGGTCCCGATATAGTCACGAAGCGAGAGCCCGCGATCTTGGCGGCGATTTCAAAATCAAGCATCCCCAACGCCGCCCCGAGATCTACATGATCTTTGGGTTCAAAGTCGAACTCGGGGGGCTCACCCCAGCGCCGCAACTCGACATTGTCGCGCTCGTCGCGCCCTTCGGGCACGCTCTCATGGGGTAGATTGGGAATGCCCCAAAGGATGTCATTGAGCTCGCGCTGCACTGTGTCCAGCTCTGCCTGGGCTTGCTTGAGCTCATCGCCGACAGTGGCGACAGCAGCCAGTAGCGGTGCTGTATCCTTGCCCGCTGCCTTCGCCTTGCCGATCTCCTTGGCGCTGGCATTGCGCCGCGCCTGCAGCTCCTGGGTACGGATCTGGGCACCCTTGCGCCGCGCCTCTAGCCGCTCCAGCGCCTCGCAATCCAGGGTAAAACCACGGCTAGCGAGGCGCTTGGTGGTGCTCGCTAGGTCGATACGTATTATTTTAATATCAAGCACTTATTATATTTATTTAACAATCTACGTTAACTGAAGTTTTGGGCCTAGCGAACTCTTTCTGAACCTATCCGTAGGGATCGCGGCCCTACTTCTCCCCTTTCTCAGCCCAGAACTTCGCTTGCTTCTTGTCCTTCGGAAAACCGTAGATGCCCTTCTTGTACCCCTTGGAGACGGCTCTCGCCGCCTTGCGGCTCCCCTGCTTGGCTGCCTTCATGAACCACTTGCCAGCTTCCGTCGCGTTCTTCTCCACACCACCGACGCCACGGGCATAGGCCGCCCCGACCTTGTATTGGGCCCTGGTGTTCCCCGCCTCAGCCGCCGGCCTGTACCACTCTAGCGCCTTGGTCTCATCTTTGGGTACGCCAAGCCCCTTCTCGTGCATGCGCCCAACGTAGTATTGCGAAGCCGCGTGTCCGGATTTAGCCAACGGCTTTAGTATTTGCATCGCCTGCCCGTACTTGTCCGCCTTGTAAGCCTGCCTGCCCTCTTGGTATTTCGCGTCCGCCGACTGATCACCGACAGACGCAAGCGGGAAGCTCACTAACAGTATCAGGCTCAATAGCAATAATGGGCGCTGCTTTCTGACCATTGTTCTTACCTCACTGATTTCAAACTTAACGTATCTAACAATAGATTATTTTCTCGGCTCTTTCTTCGATCGTCTGTCCTGATTGACCTTCGCCGCCGTATTTGCCTCGTTGCTGAGGCCTCTCAAGTAGGCCAGGCGCTCTGCGATCTTCTGCTCGAGGCCCCTGGGAACCGGGCGGTAATAGCTTCTTGCACGTATGCCATCAGGAAAATAATTCTCGCCAGCCGCATAGGCGTCTGGCTCGTCGTGTGCATAACGATAACCGTCGCCGTGCCCAAGCGCTTTCATGAGCCTCGTCGGTGCATTGCGCAGATGTAACGGGACCTCGAGTGAGCCGTGCTTTCGCGCGTCGTGCATGGCTTCACCGAAAGCGACGTACACGGCGTTACTCTTAGACGCACAAGCCAAATAAACGACGGCCTGGGCGATCGCGAGTTCCCCCTCCGGGCTACCCAGACGTTCAAACGTATCCCAGCCGTTCAACGCGATCTGTAGCGCCCGCGGATCGGCGTTGCCGATGTCCTCGCTCGCCATGCGCACGACACGCCGGGCGATATACAGCGGATCACAACCGCCATCGAGCATACGCGCAAACCAATACAATGCGGCATCGGGATCAGAACCGCGCACCGACTTGTGCAACGCGGAGATCTGATCGTAAAAGGCATCGCCGCCTTTGTCGAAACGCCGCACGCTTCCGGTCATGATGTCCTCGACCAGGGTGTCGCTGATCACGCCCGTCTCGCCCTCCGTTGCCGCCAGGTCAGCCGCCATCTCGAGCCAGTTCAGGGCACGGCGGGCATCGCCGTCTGCTGCCACCGCCAGACGGTCGCGTGCCGCCTCGGAGATCACCAACTTCCGCGCCCCCAGGCCTCCCTCATTGTCCGTCAGAGCGTGATCGATGATCTGCCGGACCTCTTCAGGTGCCAGCGGCTTCAGGACATAGACACGCACCCGCGAAAGCAGGGCGTTATTCAACTCGAACGAGGGGTTTTCCGTGGTGGCCCCGATAAACGTCAGCGTGCCGTCCTCCACATAGGGCAGAAATCCGTCTTGTTGCGCCTTGTTGAAACGATGCACCTCATCGACAAACAGCACCGTCGGACGCCCTTCGGCACGCGCCTGGGTTGCCGCATCTACCGCGGCGCGGATGTCTTTAACACCAGCGAAAACGGCCGAGATGCCGATGAAATAAGCGTTGCTGCGAAGCGCGATCAGGCGTGCCAATGTAGTTTTGCCCGTCCCGGGCGGACCCCAGAAGATCATCGAGTGAAGGACATTGCTCTCAATGGCCTGCCGCAGCGGCTTATCCGGGGCCAACAAGTGCGTCTGCCCGAAGAAGTCTTCCAGCCGCTGCGGTCGCAGCCGGTCCGCCAGCGGCTGCCACGGCTTGACTTCGGACTGCGCAAACAAGTCTTTGACGGTTGAGTCTGTCATTGGCAGGTGGTGGGCGGCCTAAGCCGCTATCGCTGTTGAGATCTCAACGCGCGCGCGACGCCTTTTCGCGCACGATATCCACGCCTGAGGGTGGCTCGAAGACAAACCGCGCGGGATTGATATCGACGTTTTCAACAGAATCACGCAAGGCAATGCGGGTCGTCTGACCGAACCCATCGATCATTTCCAGAACCCGGATCTTGCCATTCTCGAAGCCCACACGAATATCTTCGAACCCACCATCGTCTGTCTTCGGGACTAGCTGCGCCCAGTCGAGTTTGCCCTGCAACCCGAGGTTTTTGACGGTGAAGTCGTCGTCGAGTTTACCGCGGCCGGCCAACAGCATCGCCGGCGTTGCGCCCAACCCACCGGTAAGGTCACGCACCGTCACCTGCTGCAGCTCGACGTCGTAGACCCAAATCTTCTCGCCGTCGCCGACGATTTGCTGCTCAAAGGGTACGTCATAGTTCCAGCGAAACCTGTTTGGGCGCTCGATCCATAGCGTCCCCGATGACTCCTGCAACATATTGAGCGATTCATCCAGCACCACTTGACTAAACTTCGCTGTGTAGCTGTGCACATCGTTGAAAAAGCGCTGCAGATTCTCGGTGCCACTGGTGGCGGCGCCGGTTGCATTGAGCGCGGCCCCGACAAGCACCGACAGCAGGAATCCTGCACATACGCGCTTTGCGAATACGCAGATGCGGTTCATGTCGGCTCTAAGCGGTTCTCGTTCGCCCCTGTGGGCCAGAGGCGCTCACACGCGTGGTGGTGGCGGGGCCAGTACGTCACGGCTGCCGTTCGGCTGCAGGGGCCCGACGATGCCGGCCTTTTCCATCTGTTCGATCAGACGTGCCGCGCGATTGTAGCCAATCCGCAGCCGTCGCTGCACCCCGGAGATCGAAGCGCGCCGGCTTTCGGTAACGATACGCAGCGCCTCGTCGTAGAGCGGATCCGACTCGGCATCCTCGTCCGCAATGCCACGCCAAAACTCATCGCCCTCGTCACCGGTTCCCGCATCGCCTCTGAGGATGTTCTCGTCGTAAACAGGGGCCGCGGCTTTCTTGAGAAACCGCGCGACCTTGTGCACCTCTTGGTCGGACACGAAGGCGCCGTGTACGCGCATCGGCAGGCCTTGACCCGGCTGTAGGAACAGCATGTCGCCTTGGCCCAGCAGCTGTTCGGCTCCCATCTGATCGAGCACGGTGCGCGAATCCGCCCGTGCTGCCATCTGAAACGCGATGCGGTTGGGCACATTCGCCTTGATCAGCCCCGTAATCACATCCACGGATGGCCGTTGCGTTGCCAGAATGAGATGGATACCCGCAGCACGGGCACGCTGTGCGAGCCGCACCACGAGCTCTTCGATCTTCTTGCCTACGACCAGCATAAGGTCAGCGAGTTCATCGACAACGATCACGATGTACGGCAGCGCCGTGAGCGCTGTGGCCTCCTCGTCGAGTGCCGCCAGCGGGTCGAGTATTGGTTTGTCGCGCTCCTCGGCCTCTTTGACCTTGCGGTTGTATCCCGCGATGTTGCGTACGCCCAACGCCGCCATGAGCTGATAACGTCGCTCCATTTCAGTAAGGGCCCACCGAAACACGTTCGCCGCCTGCTTCATATCCGTCACCACCGGTGTGAGCAGATGCGGGATCCCCTCGTAGACGGCGAGCTCCAGCATCTTGGGGTCGACAAAGATGAATCGCACTTGCTCAGGTGAGCACTTGTACAGCAGGCTCAGGATCAGCGAATTGAGACACACGGACTTGCCGGAACCGGTGGTACCGGCAATCAGCAAGTGCGGCATTTGCGTCAGCTCGGCCACCACCGGGCTACCCCCGATATCCCTGCCCAGTCCGAGAGCGAGTGACGACACCGAGCTCTCATAGGACTCCGATGACAGCACCTGGCGCAAACGCACGATCTCACGGTGCTCGTTGGGGACTTCGAGACCGACCGTGCTCTTGCCGGGAATGTTTTCGACGACGCGCAGGCTGATGACCGACAGCGAGCGCGCGAGATCACGCGCAAGGTTCCCGATCTGAGCGGCCTTCACGCCTGGTGCCGGGTCTACCTCGAAGCGCGTGATCACGGGGCCGGGATGCACCTCGACGACTTGCACCTCGACGTTGAAGTCGAGCAGCTTTTTTTCCAACAGGCGCGACACGCTTTCCAACGACTGCTTGGAAAACTGCGGTGGCCTTTGCGCCTCGGGTGCATCGAGCAATGACAGCGGCGGCAATTCGCCGCCACTGGGAATATCGAACAGCGGCACCTGCTTTTCGCGCTCGGCCCGCACACTCGTCTCCACCCGTTCGATGACGGGCTCGATCCGGGGTGCGGGATGTTGGGCCAACAGCTTTTCCTCTTCCGCGACCGATTCGCGGCGTTTGCGCCGTGCATAGAAACCGACGACGCGGTCGATCAACGTGGATACCAAGTAGGCAACTCTCTCCACCACCCTGAAAGTAAATCGCCCCACCTCGTCCATTAGACGCAGCCAGGACAGACCGGTGAACAGGGTCACGCCGGATAGGAACAGCGCCAGCAAAAAGATGGTGGCACCGACAAAGCTAAACACGTTGACGAGCGCGCTTGCTACCGCCTCCCCTAACCAACCGCCGCTGCTGAACGGCAGGCCGGCGCTGATTTGCGGGAAATGTAGGTTCGCGAGGCCACAACCGCCGAGCAGTGCCAGCGCAAAACCGACGGTTACAACAGCGCGGTGACGCACGTCGGGTGGGCTCGGGTCGTGGCGATGAAGGAAGACGCGCCAGCCGGCGAACCCGAGCATTAGCGGGAAGAAGTAGGCCGCATACCCGAACACGTTAAGCAGCACGTCGGCGAACCACGCACCGGCGCGTCCGCCCGCGTTGATGATCTGCGTGACCGGACCGCTGTGCGACCACGATGGATCTGAAGGATGATAGGTCCACAGCGCAACAAGGAGATAGAGAGCGATGGCGCCGAGGACGTAAAGGCCCGCCTCGCGGAGGAGAGGCATAATGCGCGGTGTTAATGGCGGTCTTGCAGTTCTTTTCCAGGTAGCCTGGCGCACAAACTTCCTTCAGGCGACTAACTCGACGCCAATTTTCCCCTTTTATGTGAAATAATCCAAGACCCGCGATTATGCAAGTGCTTCCGCCACCGCTGGATGCACGATTTCGCCATCCACGAGGTTAATGCCGGTGCGTATCACCGGATCGGATAACCCCTGCTCGCCTGCCAAACGCAACACATAAGGCACGAGTGCATTGGACAGCGCTTGCGAGGCAGTACGCGGCACTGCGCCCGGCATGTTGGTGACCGCGAAGTGGATCACCCCTTCGTGGACGTAGGTGGGATTATCATAATCCCTCGGTCGCGTGGTCTCGATGCAGCCGCCTTGATCCACGGACACGTCAACGATCACGCTGCCCGGTTTCATCTGCGTGACCATGTCCGCGCTGATCAACTTGGGCGTCTTTGCCCCTGGGATCGATACCGCGCCGATCAACAGATCCGTAGTGTACACGGCATCCACGATCAACGATCGATACGAGGGCAATGCGGTGACATTGCGCCCGAGCCCATGGACCCGCGCGAGCGCGTCGCGGTTCGGCGCAAATACCGTCACCTGTGCGCCCATCTCGGCGGCCGCGGCGGCCGCGCTGCTGCCGGCATTGCCGGCCCCCAGAACAACCACGTGCCCGCGGTCAGCCGACGGCAGCCCGCCGAGCAGAATACCACGGCCGCCCTGTGGCGTATGGAGTAAGGCCGCGCCGATCTGCACCGCCAAGCGGCCAGCAATCTCACTCATCGGCGCGAGCAACGGCAGCCTTCCATCCATCTCCACCGTTTCGAAGGCCACGGCCGTGAGCCCCTTTTCCCGCAGGACCAGGGCAAGCTCCGCATTGGCGGCGAGGTGCAGGAATGAAAACAAGATATGGTCACTGCGCAACAGCCCATATTCCGCCGGCACCGGTTCTTTCACCTTCAGTATCGTCTGCGCCTCGGCATACAGCGTCACCGCATCGTCCACGACGCGCACACCCACGTTGCGATAATCGAGATCAGGATAGCCGCTTGCAATGCCAGCGCCGGCTTGCAGACAAACTTCATGCCCGTTTCTGACCAACTCACCAGCCGCGGCGGGAACCAGGCTGACACGACCTTCGTTCGGCTTTATCTCCTTGGGGATACCAATGCGCACGAGCGGTCCTTTACGCTTGTTCCGACAATAGCGTAACATACGTGCAACAAATCATCAGACTTCCTGTCTAACGCTAGGCGTCCGCGGGACGCAAAGAGGGGAAGTTCGTGGATTTTTTCCTCTCCCTCACGTGGAGCTGTTGACGAATGGCAGAGGCGAAACACTGTCGGGTGCTCATCTTGGGTTCGGGGCCAGCGGGTTATGCGGCCGCTGTTTACGCCGCGCGCGCGAATCTAGAGCCCGTCCTCATCACCGGCATCGAACAGGGCGGCCAACTGATGACCACGATCGACGTAGACAATTGGCCCGGCGACGTCTCGGGTTTGCAAGGACCAGGGCTTATGGACCGCATGCGCCGCCATGCGGAGCGCTTTAACACCGAGGTTATCTTCGATCACATCAACAAGGCCGAGTTACGTGCGCGTCCATGTCGGCTGACTGGCGATGCCGGCGTCTACACCTGCGATGCGCTTATCATTGCCACCGGTGCCAAGGCGAAGTATCTGGGTCTACCCTCGGAAGAGGCCTACAAAGGCAAGGGCGTGTCTGCTTGCGCCACCTGCGACGGTTTCTTCTTCAAGGGTCAGAAGGTGACAGTTATCGGTGGTGGCAACACCGCCGTGGAAGAAGCGACCTATTTGTCGAACATCGCCTCGCAAGTAACGCTCGTTCACCGACGCGAGGAGTTTCGCGCGGACGCCATCCTGGTCGATCAGCTCATGGGGCGAACCAAAAACGGCGGCAATATCAAACTCGAGCTGAACTACGTGGCAGACGAGATCCTGGGTGATGAGACAGGTGTGACTGGACTTCGCATTAAGCATGTGAAAGACGGCTCCACCAAAGAGCTGGATGTGCAGGGTGTGTTTATCGCCATTGGTCACACACCGAACACTGAGCTCTTCGCTGATCAGCTCGAAATGAAAAACGGGTACATCGTCACCAATGCCGGCTGCAATGGCGATGCCACCGCAACGAGTATCCCTGGCGTGTTTGCCGCCGGCGATGTACAAGACTATGTCTATCGCCAGGCGGTGACGTCGGCCGGAAGCGGTTGCATGGCCGCCCTGGATGCGGACCGTTACTTGAAGGAGCATGGATAGACCTCCGGCTCGCCGTCGTAAACGCTTGCCGTATCTGCTACGTATACTCCGTTTTACGGGTTCAGTCGCCATGACGGATCGAAGCAAACACAAAGAACAGCGAGACGGCTTGTTCCGTGATGCCGTCAGCGATGTGCAGCGGCTTAAGCAGGACCGCGTGCCGCCGTTTCGCGCACGCCGCAAACCTGTTCCCGAGCAATCGCTACGCGACGCGCATGAAGTCATGCAGAGCCTGCTCTCGGGCGAGCACGATCACGTCGAGGTCGAAACGGGAGAAGAATTGCTGTTCGTGCGGTCCGGCGTGCAGTCGAGCGTTTCCCGCAAGCTCCGGCGCGGCCACTACGCGATCGAGGCCGAGCTCGATCTCCACGGCCAGCGGGTGCCGGACGCACACGAGCTGATCAAGCGATTCCTGCGCGACGCCCGCTTACAAGGCAAGCGTTGCGTGCGGATTATTCACGGAAAAGGTTTAAGTTCCGATGATAAACTACCGATTTTAAAGGGAAAAGTTAGTGTTTGGTTGCGCCGGAAGGATGAGGTGCTTGCCTTCTGCTCAGCCACCCCCAACGACGGAGGCACAGGGGCTGTCTACGTCCTGTTGAAGAAGAAGTAGCCCGCGTCAGTTTGGGTCGGTATCCAGCCCGGGAATATCGACCGGATCCGGGACAGCGTATACCGTGACCGGCTCACCACGCCCCCGCACCGGCGCCTCGTACCGTGGGAAGCGGGAAAGATCTATCCCCGCACGCTCCGCCGTTATCGCCGACACCACCAGTGTGCAGTCGTACACCTTCGACTGGTCTTCCAACCGGGCGGCAATATTGACGTTATCGCCGATGGCCGAGAAGTTCGGCGACGACGGCGGGCCCATGGTGCCGACGATGGCGTCCCCGCTGTGGATACCTATGCCGATGCGGAGTGGCTCACTCAGCTCCTCTGCCAGCCTTTCGCTGAGCGCCTTCAGCCTGCGGGCCATCTCAACCGCGCCTTGCAACGCCTGGCGACAGCCAGTTTCTAGGCCTGAGCGCAAACCGTACAAGCCTAATAGACCGTCGCCATGGAATTGCGCGTAATGTCCGCCGGTCGCCTTAAGCGCGGTAGAAATCTCGGCGAAATACTGGTTAAGGATGAACACCACATCGTACGGAAGGCGATCTTCTGCAAGCCGCGTCGAGCCCCGCAAATCGACGAACATCATCGCTACGCGCTGCTCGCGCCCGGTGACCCCACCGAATCGATCGATCTCGGTCGCACCCAATTGTGCGGGCAACAGCGGCGTGACGGACACATCGCGACGGGGCCGCGTTTGACAGGCGAGACGTACATTGGGGGCTGCACCGATGCGGCGTAGCGCGGTCGCCTCCATTACCGAGGGAGCTGCCAAATCGTTCAACCCCTCGCCTACCCGTATTCGGCAAGTAGTGCAGCGGGCACGTCCACCGCACACGGAGGCATGAGGGATCCGTGCTGCTCGCAGCGCCTCCAGCACCGTTTGTCCAATTGGGGCAGCGATGGTCCGTCCTGCCGCGTGATGAATGTGGTAGCTGGGTTTACGGGTGTGCAAGCTATAGCGAAGCAGCCGTGCACCGAGCACGGCCGTCAACAGCCCAGCCAGCGCCCAAAGGACCTTTGCCTCGAGGCCCAGGATAAGCGCGCGCTGATCGGCGGTGGCGGCATTCCAGCCAGCAAAGATCGCCTGCCGTGCGTCAGGATCGATGATTAACTCGTCCGTTTCGAAACCAGCACGCACAAAACCGAACAACGCCAGCGCCGGGAGCAAAACGGCCACCCCGTAAAGGTAAGGCCACGCTTTTGGGTACCAGCGCTTCAGCCGCAACCAGTAGTGCAAGCCAACACACAGATGGCCCCACACCACCAACAAAAGAATCGGCTGTTTGATCCTGTACCATGGGTTGGTCCACAGCACGGTGACGACGTACCGGTAGCTCACGTCGAACCCGAGCAGCTCCTGATTGATTCGTGTGCCAATCACGTGACCCGCGAGCAAGACCGGAACCAGCAATCCCAGACCCAGTTGCAGGGCCTCCCAGGCTGGCATGCGCAATGTCCGCCGCCGGTAAAGTGAGCGCAACGCGAGCAGGAAATGCGTTGCCAATGAGCCGTAAAGCGCGATGGTACCGAGCGGGTTCTGCCAGACCGAGGCGTTGAAATAGCGAAATGCCTCCATGGCATCCAGCGACAGCAACCCCAGGGTGTGGTTGGTCAGATGCGAAACAACGTAGGTCGCCAGAATCAGACCGGTCCAGAGTCGCAGGCGTCTTTCTAGCATCAGCTTTTCCCGCCAGGCGATGACAGGAGTGACATCTCACTATCTAAGACCCGGGCCGTTGCCGAATGATTGCAAAAAAAGACGATGGCGGCCGCTCCATGCTGTCTTTATCCGCCCCCGGCGCGACGTTCAAGCCTCAGATACCACACCACCGGTGCGAGCCAGATCCGCCGCACCAATCTTTCCCGGATCAAAGCGCTGGGCGGCGCGTCCCGCTTTATCAAGCGCCTCCCCGATCGGCATTTTGACACCGCGACGAAAGCGAAGCGGATTGATACGCGCAACCACGAGATTTCGCAGATACGGGCTCTCCAGACCCTGCGCCTTGAGTGCTTGCACGAGCTCGGTCACGCGATCATCGATCGCCAGCAGCTGCTCCGCATATCCTTCTCGCTCTTCGAGTGCCGCCGGCAGCAGCTTGTTGAGAAAGCGGTCGCAACGCTTGAGCAGAGGATGGTAGGCACCACCGGCGAAGCGACCGCGTTGCTCATAGGAAAGCCCCAACGTGAGAAATGCGGGTTCGTCGAATTCCAGCGTGAGGTCCTTCTCGCGCAGCCCCGGCAACGACTGCAAGTGGCGCGCGAGCCGAATCACTTCCAGGGACTTTTCCCGAAGGTTATGTGCCTTCTCGACGTTGAGCGCGAGAATTAAACGTGCCACCTCCTCTTCCGTCACCACCAGCGCCGTGATCGAACGTGCGCCAAGCTGTTTCATCGCACTCGCGCGATGATGGCCGTTCGGGGTTTGGTAACGCCGGCGTTCGACACGAAACGCGATCACCGGGTCGAGAAAGCGACCGGTCTTCGCTATCACATTCGTCAGGCGTTTTACATGTGCATCCGAAAGCCCGCGCTGATACGGCGTAGGCTCAACGAGCTCGAGCGGCAACACCGCCAATACCAACCACCGACCACCAAGCGGATCACGATAGGGGGCGAGCGCCTTGCCGCCATCGCGTTCTATGTCGCTGCATAGCGCCTCGACCGAGGCAGGCACGCGAGCCGCCGTTTGACCGGGCGTCAGGCCAGTGGGTTCTGGTGGCTTCGACTTTCTGCGGCGCGTGGTTTTCTTTGTTGTTGCCATCGCGGTACCCGGAGCGTCCTCGGTGGCATTATGCTAACAGGAAAAGCTGCAACAGGTAATTTAAAGGATGGCTTGGGCGTGAGTTACTTAGCCTGGGATGTCCTCAAAAGCTATCTAAACCAAGGACCAAAACGTTGTCTTTGTTTTTCATAAGGCCATCATTTCGGCAATTACGTATACTGCTGTGGGGAACTTCCCAACGACTGAGCCCACCAAATATTGGAAGATCAACAACACAGGAGCCACCTTGATGATCAAAAGATCAATCCTGATAGTGATGGGTTTACTGTTACTGGTACCGCTAGCGTACGCCAAAAAACCGCCCATTTTTGCAACAGCGGAAGGCGCGATTCGCGGTCACGACCCCGTGGCCTATTTCACGGCAGGAAAACCGGTAAAAGGCGATAAGCAATATTCGTTCGAGTGGAGCGGCAGTAAGTGGTATTTCGCAAGCGCCGACAATCGCGATCGCTTCAAGGCCAACCCGGAGAAGTATGCGCCGCAGTTCGGTGGTTACTGCGCATATGCGGTTTCCCGTGGCTATACTGCCACCACCGTTCCTGAGGCCTGGACAATTGTCGACGACAAGCTTTATCTAAACTACAGCCTCGGTGTGCGTCAACGCTGGCAGCGAGACATTGGCGGGAATATCGCAAAGGCGAATAAGAACTGGCCGGGTGTGTTGAACGAGTAAATTCGTGAAATTGCGATGAGTTGGCGCCCTGACGCCTCCTATAAGGAGGGCGCGTAGAAATGTTATGCGTCCTTGGCTGATTCACTCTCCAATAAAGCAATCGCATGCGCCGCGATGCCCTCCTCTTTTCCGAGGAAACCCAGCTTTTCTGTACTCGTAGCTTTGATATTGATGCGGTCTTGCAGGATGTCGAGATCAACTGCGATGTTTTCACGCATTGTAGACAAATATGGTGCCATGCGTGGCGCCTGTGCGACGATAGTGCTGTCGACATTAACGACGCGCCAGCCATGATCCGCGATCGTGTCTCGCACCTGACGTAATAGCTCGCGGCTGCTGATCCCCTTATAGTCAGGATCGGTGTCTGGGAAATGACGGCCGAGATCCCCGAGACCGGCGGCGCCGAGGCAGGCATCACAGACAGCGTGAATCAAGGCGTCCGCATCGGAATGGCCTTTCAGACCTTTCGGATAATCGATCCGCACGCCGCCCAAGATCAGATCCCGTCCCTCGACAAGCGGATGAACGTCATAACCGTATCCGACTCGGATCACGCTTGCTCCTGTTGCTGCTGTTGCAAGAATAGTTCTGCTAACGCCAGATCTTCGGTCAGCGTAATCTTTATATTATCAGCATGTCCAGCGACAACCCGCGGTCGACCGCCCACGTGCTCAACGGCAGCCGCTTCGTCCGTGACAACCACACCGGCTGACAATGCCTGTTCTAAGGCGACCCTAAGTCTCTCCAACGGAAATAACTGTGGTGTTAGCGCACGCCAAAGGTTGGTGCGGAAAACCGTTTCGAGAATGGCTTGTGAGTCATCGGTGCGTTTAACCGTGTCGGAAACCGGCAAAGCGAGCAAACCACCGTCCTCATGGCCACGCACCTCGGAAATAAGCTTGTCAATGTCTGTGTGTCGCACACACGGGCGCGCAGCGTCATGGACCAGCACCCAGTCCGCACTGCTTGCGTGCGTCCTTAGTACCTTAAGCCCATTGAGCACCGTATCAGCACGGGTGGCACCGCCCGCGAACGTGCCCAAGAGCTTGGATAGTTTTGCTGGCTGGCTTTCCATCGCCGGCCAGTGCTGGTCGTCAGCGGCGATCCCGACCAGTACACCCTCAACCCTCGGGTGAGCACAGAGCCGCTCGAGGGTGTGCAGAATAACCGGCCGACCTAGCAGCGGTAGATACTGTTTGGGGCGGGAAGTCTGCATCCGGGATCCGCTGCCCGCTGCGGGTACAACGGCCCAGATCCTGGATGCACTGTTCAATGTTGCGCTAACAAATAGCTAAAGTCTTAGGCAGCGCGGACTTCAACGTGATTACGGATACTGTCAATCGCGTCTTGCGCAGGAATTCCTTGGACAGCGGCAACCTCGTTTGCTAGAAAAATGCTCGCCGTCTTCAGTAACATGGATTCTTCGAATGATAAGCCGGACTGCTTCTTCCAGCGCATCAGGTCGCGCACCACCTCACCCAGCTCCAAGCAGGAGCCCGAGTTGATTTTGCGCTCCAGCTCCCGACAGCGATCCGTCCAGTTGCCGCCGGTGACCCGTTGGTTGCCTTTAGCCGATAGTATTCGGAACAAGTCCTTGATTTTGCGAATGCTTAATAGCGGGCGAAGCCCGCTTCTGTTGACGTTCGCGTGTGGAATCTTAACCGTCATCTGAGTCTCTGCGATCCGGATGACAAAACAGGGATCGCATCTACCGCTGATGAATACATCCTCAACGTTCTCGATGATCCCGACACCGGCGGAAGGATAAAACACAGTGTCGCCGACTTTGAAGTTGTGTTGCCGTTTTCTCATTCCCTACTCTCCGGTAATTCTTCTATGGAGGTCAGTACTTATTGCGGAATTATGCGGCATTACTTTAAATTATGCCCATAACCTTACATTTATGCAAGGTTTTTTTAGACGAGCGTGATTCGAACAACACCATGTTTAGAATAGGCAGTTTCGCGCCTGTCAGGATCCTAAACATTGCAAAAGTCCTTAACAGCCCGACAAAGAACACCGCTTTCGCCGCTGCACCCCACACTCCCCCGGAATACGGGGGAACCCTTTAACTGGAGCAGGCTCTACGGGAGCAGTCGGGGTCTTGCGATTGCCCGAACCGCTGCCGAGCACCGCGGACCGTTGTTGGTCATCACCGCGGATGCCCGCTCCGCCCAGCAACTGGAGGACGAAATTCGTTTCTACGCGTCCCCAGATGCCAAACTCAGTGTCGTTACCTTCCCAGACTGGGAATGTCTTCCTTACGACGTTCTGTCCCCACACCCGGACATCATCTCCCGGCGCCTGCTGACCCTGTATCAGCTTCCCCATTGGGAACAAGGCATTGTGTTGGCCACAGTGCCCACATTGATGCACCGTTTGCCACCATCGGATTACGTGTCCAGGTACAGCTTTGTCCTTAATACGAAGGATGTGTTGAAGCTTGAGGCCTTCCGCGAGCAGCTTGTGCGCTCCGGCTACCACAGCGTCTCCCAAGTGATGGAACCCGGCGAGTTTGCAGTTCGCGGGGGTCTCATCGATTTGTTCCCCATGGGCAGTGCCACACCCTATCGTATTGACCTGTTCGGTGACGAAATTGAGTCCCTGCGGGAATTCAACCCCGGGACCCAACGTTCTGGTCAAAAACTTAACGGGATCCAGTTACTGCCAGCGCGGGAGTTCCCGCTGACCCCGAGTGCAATTCAGTTCTTCCGCCGGCAATTCCGCGCTCGCTTCGAAGGCGACCCACAGAAGGTTGCGCTCTATCGCGATGTCAGCCGAGGGGTCAGTCCGGCGGGTCTTGAGTACTACCTGCCCCTCTTTTTTGCCAGCATCGCCGCCTTTTTTGACTATTTGCCTGCGCAAACTTTATGCATAATCGATGCCAATACCCCCCAAGCAGCTCGGGACTTTGCCAGAGAAGCCGAAGAGCGATATCTCGAGCGTTGTCACGACCGCAGTCGACCGATTTTGGCGCCCCACGAACTCTTTCTGACCGACGAGGAGCTGGCCGACGGACTGCAAAAGTACCGCCAGATTCGCCTGTTACAGTTCAAAGCTGACGAAGAACGTCACCTAAGCGCCGCAAATCATCAGGCGGCCAACATGATTACCTTCGACACGGAGGTCCCGCCGAGCCTGTCTGTCGATTACAAGGCACAGGCGCCGTACCGGGTGCTGCTCGATTATCTCCGCCGTTTTCCCGGGCGCATCCTGCTGGTCGCCGAGACCATCGGTCGCCGCGAAACCCTCCGCGGCCTGCTCCAGGACAATGAGTTGGAGCCGAGGACCGTGGAAAGCTGGCAGACTTTCCACGCCGGTGACACCAAACTCGGGCTGACGGTGGCCAGGCTGGAAAAAGGCCTGCTGCTGCCGCAACCAGCCATCGCGGTCATCACCGAGCCGCAGTTCTACGGCGAGCGCGCCGCGCAGCGACGGCGACGGGTACGTGTCGCCCAGGATCCGGAAGCCGTCATTCGAAGCCTGGCAGAGCTGCAAGTTGGCGATCCCGTCGTGCACGAGGACCATGGGGTGGGCCGTTACCTTGGGCTGCAGATCCTCGATGTGGGCGATGGTCCAACAGAGTTTTTGGCCCTGGAATATGCCGGGGGTGACAAGCTCTACATCCCGGTGGTAGCGCTTCACCTTATTACGCGCTACACCGGCACCGACCCCGAGCATGCGCCGCTGCATAGACTCGGCAGCGATGCGTGGGAGAAGGCCAAGCGGCGGGCGAGAGAAAAGGCTCACGACATCGCCGCCGAGCTGTTGGAGATTTACGCCGTGCGCGAGGCGCGTCCAGGCCACATTTTTCCGCCGCGCGATGGCGAGTACACGGCGTTCGCGAATGCGTTTCCCTTCGAGGAAACACCCGATCAAGCAAGGGCCATCGACGAGGTGCTGGTGGACATGGAGTCGCAAAAACTCATGGATCGCCTGGTGTGCGGCGACGTCGGTTTCGGGAAGACCGAGGTCGCAATGCGCGCCACCTTTCTCGCGGTCCAGGGTCAGATGCAGGTCGCACTGCTCGTGCCCACCACATTGCTCGCACAGCAGCACTTCCAGAACTTCAGCGACCGGTTTGCCGACCTACCGGTGAGGATAGAGCTGCTCTCGCGGTTTCGCACTAAAGCGCAGCAGGCCGATGTCGTTGCGGGCCTGGCCAACGGTGGCGTAGACCTCGTCATTGGCACCCACCGGATTCTGCAAAGCGACATACGCTTCAAGAAGCTAGGGCTCATGATCATCGATGAGGAACATCGCTTCGGCGTGCGCCAGAAAGAACGCCTAAAGAAACTGCGCCGTGAGGTCGACGTGTTGACACTGACGGCCACGCCTATACCGCGCACACTCAACATGGGACTCGCGGGCCTGCGCGATATCTCCATGATCGCGACTGCGCCCGAGGAACGCCTGTCGATAAAAACGCTGGTTAGCGAGTGGAACCGGGCGCTTATTCGCGAGGCTTGCCTGCGCGAGATCCGTCGCGGCGGCCAGGTTTACTACCTGCATAACGAAGTGCGAACCATCGAGCGGGCTGTACGCCAAATGCAAGAATTGGTCCCGGAGGCAGAGATCCACATGGCCCACGGTCAAATGCCGGAACGGGCGCTGGAACGCATCATGCTCGATTTCTATCACCAACGCTTCAACGTCCTCGTGTGCACAACAATCATCGAATCCGGGATCGATATACCCACCGCGAACACAATCGTTATTCAACGTGCCGACAAGTTCGGGCTCGCGCAGCTGCACCAACTGCGCGGCCGCGTTGGGCGCTCGCATCATCGGGCGTACGCGTATCTTCTCATTCCGCCGCGGGGCAGCATGACCGCTGCCGCCCGCAAACGGCTCGAGGCGATCGTATCGCTAGAAGATCTGGGTGCGGGATTTACGCTTGCCGCCCACGACCTGGAAATCCGCGGGGCGGGTGAGTTGCTGGGGGAGGCCCAGAGCGGGCAGATCGACGAGGTAGGATTTGCGCTTTACTCTGAACTACTCAGTCGCGCGGTACAGTCACTGCAGGCCGGCCAAGAATTTGGCCAGGAGGAACCGATCCACAGCGGTACCGAGATCAACGTGCACGCCCCGGCACTGCTGCCCGACGATTATTTGCCGGATGTCCACATGCGCTTGATTTTGTATAAGCGCATTGCGAATGCGTCGACACTGGCCGCGCTGGATGGGCTTCGGGAAGAGGTCATCGATCGATTCGGGCTGCTGCCTGATGCGGCTAAGCTGCTTTTTGCCGTCACCGCGCTAAAGATCCAGGCGACACCGCTCGGAATCCGCAAGATCGACGCTGGGCCGCGCGGCGCGCGCATCGGGTTTCACCAGCAGCCCAATATCGATCCCACGAGCATCATCCATTTAATGCAATCGGCACCGGGTACTTACAAGCTGGACGGGCCAGACCGGCTACGCATTGTCGCCGAGATGCCGGATGTTGACATGCGTGTTAATGCCTTGCGTAGGCTGTTCGATGCGCTCAGCCCAGCGGGAGAAGTGGCAGATAGCGAGTAGCAATCAATAAGTCCTGAGACTGGAGTCTGAAGGCCAGGCGTTCGACCTTTTTTCAATGACGATTTTTGTGCTCCACCCACGACGTTAGACTGTCCCTTCCCTCTTGTATCTTGAATCTTGTATCTGCTTTTATAAGTCTGGAAACAACGTCTCTTCGAAACCCATATCGCGGATGTCCTTGAGGCGCATGGGGTAAAGAATCCCGTCCAAGTGGTCGCACTCGTGCTGCACCACGCGCGCGTGGAATCCCGATACCGTGCGGTCAATGGGATCGCCACGCTGATCGGAGCCTGTATAGCGAATCTTGGCATGGCGGGTCACAAGGCCGCGGAGCCCCGGCACGCTGAGGCAACCTTCCCAGCCCTCTTCGGTCTCGTCGCCCATAGGCTCAATGACAGGATTGATCAGGACAGTCGTCGGCACCGGTTCGGCATCCGGGTAACGCGGGTTGGCCTCAAAGCCAAAGATGACCACTCGCTTCAAAACACCAATTTGCGGTGCCGCCAGACCGGCGCCGTTCAACGCCTCCATGGTGTCAAACATGTCGGCGATTAGGGTATCTAATTCGGGGGTATTAAGTTGCTCCACCGGCCCGGCTTTGCGGTAAAGCAGTGGATCACCCATTTTCAAAACACGTCGAATCGCCATGTAACCACGCACTCGAATTATCGGTTAGACTAGGAGATAGTATAATTTTATCCTGTTTGACGAAAATGCGTTTAACACAAATCTCTGCACTTGCTGCCCTGGTACTGACCGGGACAGTAGAGGCGGCATCGCCGACAACATCCCCCGAGCTCTACGAGCTCGAGATCCTAATCTTCCAGACTAACTTGTCGTATCTCGAAGGCGAAGAACTATGGACGCAAGATGTTGTGGACACGAAGCTCCCGGGTATTGCCAAGGCGGTGAATGTCGGCAACATACCAACCCCGGATTCTAAGCTCTCGAAGGCGGCGATTACGTTGGAGGCCGACGGTAACTACCGCGTGCTCGTTCACCGGCGATGGCAACAAGAGGCTAAGCCGCGATCGGAAGCGGATTGGGTGCACATCAGAACCTTGACGACGGGCCAACCAGAACTGGAGGGCACGCTCAGATTTTATCAGGGCCGCTATTTGCATGTTAACATTGAATTACTGTTTCGTGAGTCAAACTTACGAAGTTTAGCCTTAGTATCGGCGGAGGATTCCGTGCCAAGAGTTTACAGAATCAGCGAACACCGCCGCATTCGCGGCCGCGATGTAAACTACGTCGATCACCCGAAGTTTGGTGCGCTAGTGCAAGTGACGCCAGTTGAAGAGAAGGAGAGTGAGTGAGGTGCGAGCAGTGAAATGTTAGGCCTTAAAAGCAGCATAATCAAAGGAGCCAATTTACGTTTCCGGCTCGCATAGAGCTTATCAGACCGCCTAGAGACCGAAAACTTTCTTGATCCTCGCATCATATTGTCCCGTTGTCACGCCCCACGTAGTAGTCTAAGTTCGAATATTTTTTCTGCGATCACCTTCGCGATTATCCTCAATCCTCGCCGGCTGTTGTGTGCATCGAAAGGAAACAGGTACAAGCTCGTATGGTCTTCTTCGGCTTCCAGACTAGGGGTGGTATCAATGAATGGCACACCAAGTTCACGGGTTATCTGCGCTACAAATTTGTTGGTGAACTGCAGCTCTGGTTCATTAAGTTGTACCGAATCGGGAATCATCACAACCAACACTTTAGCATCTGCAGCATGCGCTGTTTTAACAAACTCTTTCAACGTGACTGAAAACTCTGAATATTTACGCCTTTCTAAATTCCCCGATACAGCTTTGTAAAAAGCATTGGCAGGTCGCCCGCCGCCATATTTTTTCTTTCTCTCCTCAATCCCCTTCAAGTATGTGTGTCCTCGGCGATAACGATACTTGTATTCAAACTGAATATTGACATGTCTCAAAAAATTCCAAATCGCAAGATAACTCATCACGCCTGAAGCACCTTGGTCCTCCTCATATGACCTAAATGGATAGGGCCCTGTGTAACGCCCAGATTCGTCATAAGGAGCAATTGATTCTGAGGCGTCATCCCCCATCCACAGTCCCAATATAACCAAGTCGGGTTGATAAGCGAGAGCTCTTCTATTGAGTACCTCATAATACTGCCACATGTCGTGGCCTATAACGCCAAGATTAATCACCTCGGAGTTTATACCTCTACCAGTAAGGATCCGCTGAAGTTGCTTAGGATAAGTCTCCTCCAAATTCACCCCCATGCCAAAGGTAAAGGAGTCTCCGATCGCCACGATTCGACGGATTTCCGCCTTCTTGTCGATTGTATGCTCGGTGTCCCGAAAGCCCGCAGAGTTAATCTGATAATACTCCCCGAGTCTTCCAAACCCGGATGACCCAGGGACAAGTTCCCACCCAAAGACAGCGGATGGTCGGTGAATCTCGGTCATTCGCGGATTCGCGATTGGTGGGTCCCATATACGTACAGCAATTTCCATAAAAAGGAAACCAAAAAAAATCGATCCGAGAACAAGAAGGAAATTCTTGAACTCGATTGTAATGATCAACCTCATCAAAATTAGAAGCATAAGAATTTGCAGAGGTGTATACACGTGGGTAGCCTTAATGGAGATCCCAAGAACGCTTATCTTGAACCCACCCGTGATAGCAATGACCGGGATGCCGATTAAGTAAAGGACAATTAATACGTCGAGGGTCCGCTTAAAAATAGTTACAAACAAACGCTTCACACCTTATCCCTCCCATCTCGCGCTTCACGCCTCAACAATCATGGGAATCGCTTGCTCCAACAGCGCGCGTACCTTCGTCATGCCTACGTCCAGATTCTTCTCAATCTCTTTTAGATTGATCTTCCCCTTTGCTTTTCCTGCCGCTGGATTCGCCACGACCGCGATGCAGGCATAACACAATCCGAGCTCGCGTGCCAAGCCGGCTTCCGGCATACCGGTCATCCCGACAACGTCTGCGCCATCGTGTTCGAGATGCCTGATCTCGGCTGCGGTCTCGAACCTCGGCCCTTGAGTTGCCGCATAGGTGCCACGTTCCGCAGCGGCCAAATTAGCGCGCTTGGCGGCGACGATCAGAATCTGCCGTAACTCTTCACAGTAAGGTTCGGAGAAATCTATGTGTGTAACCTGTCCGTGCTCGCTGCCGAAGAAGGTATGTTGTCGCCCATGGGTACAATCAATGATCTGATCGGGAAAGACGAGACTCGCGACCGC
>JBHIDJ010000047.1:0-21356 GCA_046760105.1 Acidiferrobacterales bacterium
TTCTTTGCGTCTTCGCGCCTTTGCGTTGGACGTTTTAATTGACTTAGGCGCTCATTATCAACATGTCGATCTTAGTTCTAACGGAAGCCGAGCTGCGTAAGTGCGTTGGTATCGATGAGGAAGCACTAACCGCGGTGCAAGATGCGTTTACATGCCTTGCCGATGGCAAGGCAGTGATGCCACCGATCATGCACATCGAGATCGCAGAAAATAATGGCGACATCGATATCAAGAGCGCCTATGTCAAGGGTCTTGACCGGTTCGCAGTAAAACTCGGCTCAGGTTTCTTCGATAACCCGAAGCTGGGCCTGCCCAGCTCAAGCGCGATGATGGTGTTGATAAGCGCGAAGACCGGCTTTTGCGAAGCGGTGCTGCTAGACAATGGTTACCTGACCGATGTGCGCACGGGGCTGGCTGGCGCTGTTGCTGCTAAGTTCTTGGCACCCGAAACAGTCGATACAGTCGGAGTCATCGGCGCCGGCGCGCAGGCACGTTATCAAATACAAAGCCTAAAGCTGGTACGCAATTTTCGACGATTGCTTGTGTACGGCCGCACGCCCGAGCGTACCGAGGCTTATATCAATGAGATGCGCAAAACGCTGGACACCGACGTCGCCGCCGCCAACAGTCTGCAACAATTGGTATATGAGAGCCAGGTGGTGATTACGACAACCTCGTCGCGCGAACCGCTGATTAAAGCCGGCTGGCTCCATCCCGGTCTCCATATCACCGCCATGGGATCCGATCTTGCAGGCAAACAGGAACTTGAGCCGGAAGTATTGGGGCGGGCTGATCTACTCGTCTGCGACCGCAAGAGCCAATGTTTCTTGATGGGAGAACTCCAGCATGGCCTGCAAGCCGGTGTGATTTCGCAGGGCTCAGAAATCCACGAGCTAGGTGAGATCACTTCCGGGCGCGTGGCTGGCCGTCACCATTCAAACGATATTACGATCTGTGATCTCACCGGAACGGGCGTACAGGACACCGCAATCGCGCTCGTTGCCTACCGGAAGGCCCGCGAACGAGGTCTTGGATCAACAATTGACAACTGATATCCCGGTGGACGACGTGCCAATATCACAACGAATCGCGCCACCTGTATCCGTCGCCCTTTGACCGCATGGCCGTCTCTCGGCGCACATGGACAGATCTTCTGGCATGCATCGCGGCAGCGGTGGGTGCGGCCGCCCTCGGGGCCTCGTACTCGGCCATGATCGGCGGGCAGCCTCGGTACGGAGGGACGGTGTGCTTTCTTATTGGCAGCACGCTTACTGTCCTCGAGCGCTTTGTTGTTCAACGCAGGATCGGCGAGCCGTTACGCCGGCTGAGGCTAGCGTACTTCATCGCGATCATGACGATCGCATGGATGCTGGTGATCGTCGCCAGTCTATATTTAACACCCCGGTTGTTGTTTGGCTTGTCCGAGGGTTTCTACTCAGAGGGATGGACTGGCAGCAAGCCGTGGCAGGATATCGCCGTTGCGTTCGCCATCGTTTTCTTGCTCAACTTCCTCGGCCGCATCCGTAGCCTGGTTGGCACGCGCGTCTTGTTCAATTTCCTGCTGGGCCGGTATCACCGTCCGCTGCGTGAGGAACGTGTATTTCTCTTCTTAGACCTTGCTCACTCGACAAGGCTGTCCGAAAGTCTTGGCGACGTAAAGGTGCAATCGCTTATCGGTCGCTTTTTCTTCGACATCGCTCAACCGATCAGTGACCACGGCGGCGAGACCCATCGCTATATCGGCGATGAGATTGTCGTCACCTGGCCGCTCGCTATAGCAGTAAAAGATGCGCGCTGCGTGCGTTGTGTATTTGCCATTCAAGATCTTATCGACAGCCGGGCGCAGTTCTACATGACCAAGTTCGGTGTGGTACCAGAGTTTCGCATCGGCATGCACGGCGGGCCTGTCGTTGCCAGCGAGGTAGGTGACGATAAGCGTGAGATCGTTTATTTCGGTGACACGATCAACACCGCCGCCCGCCTAGAACAGATGTGTAAGGAGATGCAACAGTCATTTTTGATCTCGGGTGAGTTGCTCGCAAAGATGGAGTTGCCGTCGAGTCTGTTGGCCGAGCAACTTGGTACGATGACGTTACGAGGAAAGGAGCGACGTGTCGAGATCTTTACATTGTCGCGAAGCGCTGAAACGGCTGAGCCTTCACTAGCAACAATCGAACAACAAAGCGGCTAGTGGCTGTATGAGTTGACCTCAGCTATTCAAGCAGCGCATTAATAACTGGTAGCGCAATAAACAATCACTCGGCGACAGCGGTTCGCACAAAGCGGGATCGACACATTCCACCGCGCGTTTGGCCTCTTGGGAAAATGCAACGGTACCGTCGTCAGCCACGCTCTCGATACCATCGGCGCGGCCGATGCGCCAATGAAAATCCACCGCGTCTTGCAAGCGCACGTGTTTGGGTAAATCGAGCGCGACCCTACCGTCTTTGATCGCGACTGGATAACCACCGGGCAGGCCCTGCGGCGCCGGCGCAGAAAAGCGCAGTGGCTCGGCGCCGGGCAATAACGCGAGCAAGACCGGCAACGCCGCGGCGGCGGTAATCACGTTGTAGTCGATGCCGGCCGCCATTGGAAAACCTTGATACGCTAACTCGTCGGCGCGGCGTCCTTGCTCGCCCAAATAGACTTGGCAACGGTGCTCGGCATTCGCCGGCGCCTCCCCCCTCATGACCCCGTAAACCTGGTTGTGATGTCCAACGAGACGAATGAGCGGCATGTCACTAACAGATTTGCCATCCTGCAGAATCTTTTCACGCAGTGCTGCTCGCACCCGCAAGTGTTGAATGCTCACATTGCCAAGCCCGATGGTAGGGGCAAGGCCTAGATGGTCGAGGATCGCGTGACTGACATCGGGAAACGATAAATTTGCAACGGGCCCCGCAAAATTTACCTCGCGAATCGCCTGCATAACCGTCATCAGAATGGGCAGTTGCGCGGGCAGTTGCACGCCCAAACCAGCCTGTAATAACGCGCTTGCTACAACATCGGTGCGGCCGATCAAGGCCCATGGGCTTAGCAGGCTTGCGGATTGTACGACCAGGTCAGGCTTCACTGCGCGCAGGAGCTGCTCGACATCCTGTTGGCGCGTCCCGTCGAGCTCCGTGAACGTCGCGCTGCATTCATAACAGGAGGCCAGCATCCCCGCGATAGCAGGTCCGCGCCCCTGACACTGGCCAGCCAACACCAGCCGATCCACCTTGCCTGAGCGCGCAAGCCCATCGGCTATCTTCGAGCCGGCGTCTCCAGCGCCGATTATTAAAACAGAACCGCCCATTGACTATTGTTCCTGAGCAGGTGGGGCACTGACTCCCAGATCGATGTGGTAGTAAATGCAGTCTCGCGGCTCACGCCCGTCATCGTAGCTGTTCTTTAGATATTGCACCTGATAGGCGCCAAAAGCTTGGTTGAGCTGCCACATGCGTTCCGCGAGTTGTACCCGGTTACGCCCTGCGATAAAGCGATACCCCAAGGCCCGTGCGCGCTCAATCTGTGCCGCCTTCAGCTGGCGACCGATACCCTGACCACGATACGGCGCAGCGACTGTGACATCGGCCGAGTAGAGCGTGTTGCCTTGGCCCCAGTTGGGATCTGTCTGTGCGCCTGGTGCCTCGGGGAATACTTCCAGCGGGCCCCCGAAACAAAAACCAGCAACAACGTCATCCGCGAGCGCTACCATGGAGACGCCTCTGGGGTGTTTGACGACTTTGGCAAGGAACTCGAGCGAATCTTGTCTGGCTGGCTCATAGGACGCTTTTTCGACACGCATAATTGCGGCGGCGTGCTGTTCCCACGTTTGTGCATCCAGCCCCTGGATCGTGATGTTCATAGGTGTGACAGCCGTGGTTCAGCGACGCCCGCGTGTTCTAGGTTTTGTCTTTCTGCGTGAATTGTGCCACCCGTTGCGTCGTAGCCGGGTCTAAAAACCCGCGGACGGTCGCGTCGGTTTCAAGCCGCATGGCACCTTCGGCCTCCATATGACAGGCTCGGTTAATAACGCGTTTGAGATCGCGTACAGCGTGTTCGGGTAGGGCGGCAATCCGTTTTGCCACCGCTTCGGCTTCGTTAAACAATTCATTCTCCGGCACCACTTTCCACGCGATTCCTATCTCCAGAGCCTTTTGCGCGTCGAAGCGTTCGCCAAACAGGATGAGCTCTTTGGCCTTTTGTAGGCCCACGAGTTTCGGCAACAGTGTGGTAACGGCGCCGGTTACAAACACCCCAAGGGATATCTCCGGAAAAAAGCAACGGGTGCCTTCAGCCAGAATCGCCAGGTCGCAGTTGATCGTCCATTCCAATCCGCCGCCGACTGCCCAGCCATGTATGGCGCCTACAATCATCTTGTCGCCCAACACAAGCTCGCGGGTGATATCTTGGATAGATTCGATGTAAGCGCGCGTGTCCGCTTCGTCTCCAATCTGCCGATCAAACTCTTTGAGATCGTCGCCCGCACAGAAAGCACGGCCAGCGCCACGAAGAATAACGACCTTGACGCGCGGATCAACATTACTATGGGCAAGTGCCGCCTTGAGTTCCGAAAGGAGTTCGCGGTTTATGGCATTTAGCCGTTTCGGGCGGTTAAGTGTGATCGTGCATACACCATTATCGACGCTGCTAATGATCGTTGTGCTCATTGGGTCTCCTTGCGGATGACGCGCCGGGTCTTGCCCGCGGTGCGGGGCAGGCTCTGCGGCGCAGCTAGAGTGACACGTGCACTTACGGAGATATGATACTTGATGGCATCAGCGACAGCGTCAGCTAGGGTCTCGGTCGCCTCACGGTCGGGTGCTAGTTCCACTTCCAAGGGCAGTTGATCATAAGGGCCTGGGCCCTCGAGCAAGATGCGGTACTCACCCGATAGTTCGGAGAAGTCGTTGATGACAGCGGCCACCGCGGTCGGAAAAACGTTGATCCCTCGCACCACGACCATGTCGTCGCTACGTCCTATCACCCGAAATCGGGGCACTGTGCGCCGACAAGCACAGGGTTGCGTTCCTGTAATGACGATGATGTCGGCTGTACGAAAGCGAACCAATGGCTGGCATTCTCTGGCCAAGTGAGTAAGCACCAACTCCCCTTGGGCCCCTTCCCGCCATGGCAGCGAGTCACCGGAATCAGGGTCTACGACTTCGGGGTAGAGCACATCGAGACCGACGAAATGGAGATCATTCGAGTGCTCGCATTGGGCGGCGAAATTACAGAACACATCCGACACCCCATAGTTCGCATTGCGTGCTTTGAAGCCCCAGGTTGCCTCCAAACGCGCACGGAAGCTATTGTTGTCTAATCCGGCCTCGCCTCCAAAAAGTCCAAGCTTTAGTCCGAGTGCGCGTGGCGTCAGCTCAGGAAAGTTTTGCTCGATTACGCGCTCCAACACGGCGGGGTAAGAAGGCGTACAAGAAATGGCGGTAATCCTAAGTTCTCGTATCGTGCGTATCAGTAACTCACTGTTGCCGACACCAAACGGGATCACAGTGGCACCTGTCATTTCCAGTGTCGTGTGATCGGTGAAACCCCCTATCCACATTCGGTAGTTGAGACAATGGATGACGCGGTGATCTGCTTTCAGCCCAGCCGCGCGTTGTGCGCGCGCACCGACCTCGGCCGTCTGCGCCGCATCGGCGACACTCAGAGCCAAATTCATCGCTTGGCCGGTGGTCCCCGACGTGCGATGCAGACGCACCACACTTTGCTCTGGGGCAGCCAAATAGTTGCCGAACGGCGGTGCTGCCGCCTGACTGCGGCGTAGTAGATCCTTGTCACACAGCGGCAGCACCGGCAACTCCTCGAGTCGCCCCGGAACGGCATGGTGCATCCATAGATTCTGAAACAACGGCGAGTGCTCAAGAACATAACGCCTCTGGTGGCGCCACCGCCGGCGTTGCAGTTCAGCGATTTTGTGAAGCGGGGTGAAATCCGGTGTTGCTCGGGCGGCCATTGTCTAAATGAGAGTTCATCAACTACGACCGAAACTCGATTAGCCGAGCACGGAGAAGCTGCTCTCTTCGTTGATCTCGCGTCGGCGCGAATAGAAGTCAAGGTTAATATTTCGTCCGGTATGGCGTAGATGGAACTGCACCGGATTGGTGTCGTGATCTTGACCGTGCTCGCACGCCTCGACCAGGGTCGCCATCAAGGCGCCCACGACAGGTGCGTTCTTGAACTGGTTACCGCTTGTGCCGATTGCCATGTAGAAACCGGCGAGGTCAGACTTATCATAGATCGGGATCCAATCGTCCGAGACGTCGTAGAGATCAACTACACCCTTCATCTTGCTTGGGATACCAAGCGTTGGGATACGTTGTGCCACGCGATACACCTGCGTCTGCCATTGCTCGGTGAAGTCAGAGTTATAGTCGTCTGGGTCGACCCATTCCCGCTCGTCGCATTCGGGGTCCTCGCTGCCAATCAGGATATGGTTACCGAGTTCCGGGCGACAGTAGCAACCAACGTCGCCGTCGGAGACTATGAGGCCATCGCGCTCGAAGTCGAAGCTTGACGGCGACGGCACGTGTGCCACCTCCTGTCTAAGGGCACGAGTCTTGATGTTCATACCCTTTTCCACCCCGGCCATACGATTGACTTTATAAGAGTGAGGTCCGGCAATGTTGATCACTACGGGCGCTTCGATCTGATCGTTGGACGCGAGCGTAATGCCCTGGACACGATCAGCTTTCCGCCGGATCGCCACCACCTCGCTATTGAACAAAAAGCTCGCCCCTTTTGCCTCGGCCGCGCGTTGAACGTTGTGGGTGGCGAGCTGCGGATCGCTGACATAACCGGCATCAGGAAAGAACACTGCGCCTGCGATTGCATTTCCAGACGGTGTGCCGAAAGCGGGATCGTCAAGCCGCTTCGGCGGCCCGAAGCGGTGCAGGTCATAGAAAGGCAGTCTTTCTTTAATTTTCGCCGGGCTCCACTCTTCCCACGGGACACCGAGCGCACTCATCGTTTCGCAGACCGACCGCAGGTAATCGTTGCGTTCAGTCTTAAAGACGACGGCACCGGTCTTGATGAACTTCGCGAGGCCCCGTTCGTCCTCTACACCGATGTAACTAGGCCAGTCATCCCAGTAAAAGAGGCCTTCGTAGGCGAGAGCCGACCCGTCGTACGTGGAGTAATGGGTGCGGACAATGGCACACGAGGCGCCGGTTGAGCCGTAGCCCGCAGCCGGCAACTTATCAACATTAAGCGTGCGCCATCCTTTAAGCGATAACTCGTACGCAGTGCAGGCACCGATAATACCGCTGCCGATGATTACGGCATCATAGTGGTCAGTCAAAGCACTACCTTTTCGATGAAGCTGGTTTTGATGATGCGAAAGACGCCGATGCGCTGCTCATGTCGCACACAACAGTTACTGAGGGCGCATAAATTAGTCTCCAGTATCGACCTGGGAAGACTCTGGAACAAACGCAGAGAACGCAGAGGCGCAGAGGTCGCAAAGGGTTTAGTTGCCTGATCTTCTCTGCGTCTTTGCGCCTCCGCGGCCTCTGCGTCGTATACCAGTATCCACAATAGACTGTAAAGGCCCTGCGTAGCCAAGTGCAAAGAATTATCTGCTCGCGGTAATATCTCCACACGCGTGTACGACGACGCAGCTAGCTTTATACGATCTCGATTAGGGCATCAAGAACAGCATTGGGTTTTTCGGTCAACAGCGCGTGACCGCAGTTTTCGATCACAACCGTCCGTGCGCCAGGAATCGCAGCACCGATGTGTTTGCCCACTCGCGGCGACGCCATAACATCGCGGTCACCGATGATTACTAAGGTCGGACATTCCACCTGCGCCGCGCGCTCCGACACATCACCATACTCATTGCATGCCTTGAGACCGGCATAGATGACGCCCGGCGCCGCCCGCTCTAGCAGGTGCAGGTTACCGCCGGTTTTCCACATACCAGGGGCACCAACGCCGCCGACCTGCGCCGTCTGACTATGGCCCCATATCGTAAGCATATCGATGGCCGCATGCTCGTTAGCTTTGGCGGCCCCCAACAGCCGTTCGTGCACCGGCATGGGTGCAGAGGTGCCGATTAGTGCGAGTGCGCGGGCGCGTTGCGGATACCGCAGGACGGTTTCGAGCGCCACGAGCGAACCCATGCTGTGGCCGACGATCGCCGCCTGATCGATTCCGGTTGTGGCAAACACTTGCGCTACCCAGTCTGCCATTTCTGCAATGCTCTCCTGGGGCGGTCCGGCGGAACGGCCGTGGCCAGGCAAATCGACCGCCAGTACGTTGCGACCGTGTCGCACAAAGTACCGGATGAATAGTGTCCATACGGTGTGATCCAGGCCCGTTCCGTGAATGAAAATGGCCGACGGCAACGACTTATCGAGCTCTCGACCCAACGTTGCAACGAACGCCTTCTTGCCGTCTATGTGTAAATCCATGTTGGTCTAACCTTTCTGGGAACGATAAAGCGCACGGCCCAAGTCCTCAATCAGATCATCAGGATCTTCGAGTCCAACTGAGAGTCGCACCAGACCCTCGGGAATACCTGCCGCTTCTAGCGCCGCTGGATCCATTCGATGGTGGGTCGTGCTGGCTGGGTGAATAACCAGCGACTTGGCATCGCCGACGTTGGCCAAATGGGAGAACACGCGCAAATTCTCTATCAATCGTTGTCCCGCCGGGCGACCCCCTTTAATGCCGAAGCTGAAAACAGCGCCGCAACCCTTTGGCAACAGTTTCTTCGCAAGTTCGTGATCGGGATGACCGGAGAGTTCCGGGTAGCGCACCCACTCAACCGCGTCAGCAGAATTGAGAAACGTAACTACCTTACGCGTGTTTTCGATATGGCGTTCCATGCGAAGCGACAACGTCTCTACACCCTGGAGAAGATGAAACGCGACAGTTGGTGCCATGCAGGCGCCAAAGTCTCGCAAGCCTTCGCGACGCGCGCGCGTAATAAACGCTGCCGGCCCAAACTCTTCCGCGAAGTCGAGACCGTGGAAACCGTCATAAGGTTCCGTCAGTGTTGGAAACTTGCCTGAGGCTTCCCAATCAAAACCACCGCCATCGACCACCACACCGCCGATGGCCACGCCATGGCCACCGAGAAACTTAGTGGCCGAGTGGAACACCAGGTCGGCGCCCAGTTCGAAAGGGCGAATGAGATAAGGTGTGGTCAGCGTTGAATCGATCAGCAGTGGGAGGCCCGCGACGTGTGCCACCTCGGCCACCGCTGGGATATCGAGCACTTCCGATCCCGGGTTACCGATTGTCTCACCAAACAAAAGCTTGGTGTTTGGCCGAATCGCTGCTTCAAAAGCCCCAACGTCACGCGGATCGACGAACGTGGTCTCGATGCCGAAGCGGGGCAGGGTGTACTCCAGAAGATTATGGGACCCGCCGTATAGCGACCGTGATGACACAATATGATCACCCGCGCCCGCGATGGTTACGATGGCGAGGTGCAGCGCGGCCTGCCCGCTGGCTGTACAAATCGCACCGACGCCGCCTTCAAGCGCCGCTACGCGTTCCTCCAGCACAGCGTTGGTAGGGTTGGATATTCGCGAGTAGACGTGTCCAGTGCGTTCGATATTGAAGAGCCCGGCGGCAAAATCGGTATCGCGGAAAACGAACGACGCCGATTGATAGATCGGTGCCGCGCGTGCACCCGTCGCCGGATCGGGCTGCTGGCCTGCATGCAAGCTTAGAGTATCAAAGCGAATATAATTGGGGTCAGCCATAGCCAGTCCTCCTTAGTGCATTGCGCTACGATACACATGTCGGCACACTACGTCATCTCGATCACAGCGTAACCTGTCGTGTCCGAAGTTCTGGATCTTACGATTGAACTGATTCGACGTCCGTCAGTGACGCCAGAGGACGCCGGTTGCCAGGAGTTGCTCATCCAACATCTGGCGCCACTCGGTTTCAGTGTGGAACGGTTAAGATTCGGAGAAGTCGAAAATTTTTGGGCCCGCCGCGGCAAGGATCGTCCCGTGTTCGCTTTCGCCGGACATACCGATGTGGTCCCACCTGGCGCACAGGATCAATGGACGTCTTCCCCATTCTTACCAGACATTCGGGGTGGTCACTTATTTGGCCGTGGCGCGGCGGACATGAAAGGCAGCCTCGCTGCCATGGTTGTTGCCTGTCGGCGCTTCGTGCGTGGATATCCCCGTCATCGTGGATCCATCGCATTCTTGATTACAAGTGACGAAGAAGGGCCGGGTGTAGACGGAACAGCACGGGTAGTTGGGACCCTTTCGCAACGAAACGAAACGATCGACTATTGCCTGATAGGAGAACCCTCAAGCCATAAAAAGCTGGGGGATGTTATTAAGAATGGACGACGTGGGTCTTTGCACGGCTGGCTTCGAGTGCACGGGACCCCGGGACACGTCGCTTACCCGCACCTCGCCAATAATGCCGTTCATGCCTTCGCGCCGGCGTTGACCAAACTCTGTGCCGAGACTTGGGACCGCGGCGATGAACTCTTTAGCCCGACCGGATTTCAGGTAACGAGCATGCGGGTCATTCATGAAGCCGAAAATATGATTCCTGGAGACCTTGAGGTGCGGTTTAATTTCCGGTACTCGCCTGCCGTTACTCGGGAAATCCTGCAAACGCGGGTCACGGAGATACTAGATCTACATGCACTCGAGTACTCGCTTGAATGGCGAGAGACGGGGAAACCGTTCATCACAGAGAACGGCGAACTCATCGAAGCCACGCGTCAAGCTATCAGGGAAGTCGCAGGTATAACTACCCAGCTATCTACTGTGGGCGGCACATCGGATGGCCGGTTCATCGCGCCGACCGGGGCCGAGGTTGTCGAGCTGGGCCCGGTTAACGCGACCATTCACAAGATCGATGAATGTGTCGACATCGACGAGCTGGACAAACTGGTGAGTATATACGAACGTGTTTTGGAGATATTCTTGGTTGAGGGGAAAGAGAAATCTGGCGCACGCGGTCGAATTTAAGTGTCTTGTTGAAACGGGTAAACCGATCCCAGCCCGAGTATCTGCGTCAATTCATCGAGCGCTGCACGAGATTCTGTAATCAAGGTTGGATCGATCAGGTCGTCTAATGTAAGACGGTCCCGGTAGTGGCGCTCGACCCAGTCAGTCAAGCGGTGATACAGCGCGTCGTCCAGAAACACGGCTGCGTTGGCTCGCGCGATCTCCGCCTCCGTCAACACGACCCGTTGTCGAAGACAGGCGGGGCCACCGCCGTTTTTCATGCTCTCACGTAGATCAACGTAATGCACCTCTGACAACGGATTTGGTGCGGCTATGATTTCCCCTAAGCATTGTTTGACGTGCGCGTCTTCTTCGCACTCCCTGGGTGCGATAATCGCCATGCGCCCGTCGGCCAACGTGACGAGCTGAGTGTTAAAAACGTAAGACTTAACGGCCGCATCAACCGTCACTTGCTTATCCGTGACTTCGATCAGGCACAGGTCGCCGCTGAACTTAGTCTGGAGCTTTTCGACTACACGATCGGAATCGAGGAATGCCTGGGCGTGATAGAGCAGAACATTGCGATTACCCACAGCGATGACATCATTGTGAAACACACCGGTGCCGATGACGGCTGGATTCTGTTGAGCAAACACGACTTTCGCCGGATCGAGCTCATGTAACCGCGCGATGGCGGCGGACGCCTCGAATGTCTGACGGGCTGGAAACTTTTTTGGGTGCGGCTTCCCGTCATCGAAGGCGTAACGCCCAAAGACAAAAAACTCGACCCCGGCTTCGCCGTACTCCCGACATAATCGCGTGTGGTTAGCCGCCCCCTCATCACCGAAGTATTCGCCGGCGGGGAGGGCAGGGTGATGAGCAAAGAACCCCTCATCAGTAAATATGGCCTTCAAGATGCGACTGGTAGTCGGATGTTCGATAGAACGATGAAATTTGTTCGACAAGTTGGCGGGGGTAAAGTGTACCCGGCCATCACCGCTATCGGCACTCGGTGACACGGTGACCGCATTGGCCGTCCACATGCTCGACGCGGAATAGCAGGCTTGGAAGATCTGCGGTGCTTCCCGACTCACCCGTGTGATGATCTCGGCGTCACTGCCGCTAAACCCCAGCCGCCTGAGGGTTTCAACATCAGGGCGCTCGTGTGGTGCCAAGACCGCTTGCTTTAGCCCCATGTCTGCCAACCGCTTCATCTTCGCTAGGCCCTGCTTGGCCGCGATCTTGGGTGAAGACACGCTCAGCGCGTGACTGGCAGACGCGATATTGCCGAAAGAGAGCCCCCCATAGTTATGCGTGGGGCCGACGAGCCCATCGAAGTTGACTTCGTACGCTTTCACCGGGTGCGACACGCTCAGAGATCGATGCCAGGACTGGGGCTCGCTGGCAGCGACAGCCGGTCGGCCTCCAACCGTGCAACCGGATAGGCACAGTAGTCGGCGGCGTAGTAGGCGCTTGGCCGATGGTTGCCGCTATCGCCGATGCCGCCGAATGGCGCCACGCTGCTCGCACCGGTAAGGGGTCGGTTCCAATTCACGATACCGGCACGGATGTGCCGATAGAAACGATCGAAAAGATCGGCATCGTCACTGAACAAACCGGCAGAAAGACCAAATGCGGTGCGATTGGCCTCGTCGATGGCGGCGTCGAAGTCAGTGGTACGAATGAGCTGCAGAAACGGCCCGAACGCTTCTTCGTCGGGACGTTCGCTAACAGTCGTCACATCCATCAAGCCAGGAGAGAGAAAGGGCCGGTCTTCCTTCAGGCGACGCATCGCCACGAGGGGCTTACCCCCCGTGGCCTGCAAACGCGCCTGGATCTTGAGCAACTTCTCTGCTGCCGGGTTGGAGACGACCGGACCCATGAAGGGTTCCGGGCGATCACTGTAAGCACCGACGCGAATCTTGCCCATCATTTGTTGCAAACGTGCAATGAAGCCATCGCCTTCCTCGCCCTGCGGCACAATAAGACGCCGGGCACAGGTACAGCGCTGGCCGGCTGAGAGATACGCCGACTGAATCGTGTTGTAGGCGGCTGCATCCACATCGCCAATCCGGTAGACCACCAGCGGATTGTTCCCGCCCATCTCTAACGCCAAGATTTTAGACGGATGGTCGCCGAACTGACGATGTAGCGCCTTGCCCGTGACTGGGCTACCCGTGAATAACAGGCCGTCGATATCGGCATGCTGTGCCAGTGCGATGCCGGTGTCGCGCCCTCCTTGGAGGAGATTGATGACACCGCGCGGCAAGCCGGCTGCATGCCAGCGCTCGAGAGTCTTTTGCGCCACCAACGGCGTCAGTTCGCTTGGCTTGAAGACGACGGTATTGCCGGCGAGTAGCGCCGGCACGATGTGCCCATTCGGCAGATGGCCAGGAAAGTTATACGGGCCAAACACGGCCACCACGCCGTGGGGTTTATGAACGACGACAGAGCGCACTCCGCCTGCCGCACCGCGCCGCTCACCCGTGCGTTCCCGATACGCGGTGATGGAGATGGCGATCTTGCCGATCATGGCGCCAACTTCGGTAATGGATTCCCACAACGGCTTACCGGTTTCTTGCGCGATGCACTCGGCGAGCACGGCCTTTTGCGCTTCCAGTTCACCACGAAACGCGTCCAGCAAGACCATGCGTGCATCGAAAGATTTACTGGCCCAATCGGGGAAGGCGTTACGTGCGGCGTGCACCGCGTCATCGATGTCGCTCCCGCTAGCAGCACGTCCGCGCCAGATCACATCACCGGTAGCGGGATTCTCCGAGCTGAAAGACACCCCGCTACCCTCAGACCACTGATTGTTAATTAAATGGGTCATCGTTGATCGGACAGACCGTTATGCCTTGACAAAACGCAGGTGATCACCCACCTCGAGCATCAGGGCATCGGCGACATTTCGTGGAATGGATGCCTTGCCATTATTCTGCATACGAAGATTGCCGCGGCACATGCGGAAATTTTCTAGCTGTGTATTGGCGATGATAAAGTCTTCAGAGTCTACCGCCTTGACGATCCTATGGATGGCGACACGTGTGCTCTCACGCACGGTGTGGATCTCGCTCAGTGGACACTGAATTGTGGGACCCGCATCAAATACATCGACACAGCCCTCGTGGCGGAATCCCTCCCGCTCCAGCAACTTCAATGCAGGTCGAGTCGCCTCATGCGGTACGCCAATGACGTCTCGAGCCGCTTTCGGTAGTAGACGCAGATAGATAGGGTGTTTCGGCATCAGGTCAGCAATGAATTGATACTTGCCAACAGCGCTCAGGTAGTCTGCATAGGAGAAGTCTATATCAAGAAAATGACGACCGACGCTTTCCCAAAACACACAACGTCCCTGCTCGTCTTGCATGCCGCGCATCTCCGCCATTATCAGCTCTGGAAACCGCTGAGGAAACTCGGCCATAAATAGAAAGCGACTGCGTGATAGAAAACTGCCGTTACCATTCTTGCGGTAGGTCGGCGTAAGGTACAACGTGCCGATTTCAGCCGCGCCGCGGTATTCGTTGACCATCTGTAGTACGGTCAGGGTATCGTACCTCTTCAGTTCGCGCGACGTGTGCGGCAGCCTCACCAGCCTATAAGAGTAGAACGGTCGGCTCAAGCCAACGGTCGCGATGATACCGCAACAGCCAACCACCTTGCCGGCGCTGCTGTCCTCCATCATAAAGAGGTATGACTCTTCCCCGGGTTTATCAGAGTCACCGATCTCGCGGGCAAACCCGTCAATCGATGCCTGAATCTTGGCCTCGAGAAGCTCTCTTTCCCGCGGCAGGTTAGTCATGCCGGCACCGGCCTCGGCCCCGAGTCCTATCAACGCATCGAGGTCATCCAAAGTACTCGGACGAATCACGATCATACCGCTGTTCCCGTCCATTCTTTTGGCGAGACTAGCTCGCCAGCGCCGAGCTTCATCAGTAACAACGCACTTAACCGAGCCCGTTCCGTCAGACTATCAACAAGGACAAACTCATCTGCACTATGTATGTGGCCACCACGCACCCCCAGGGTATCAACATTGGGCAGACCGGCTGCAGCCAAGTTGTTGCCGTCACAACACCCACCGGTTGGTTTCCATTCGATCGATAAGCCAAGATCTTTGCCGCACGCAGCAATAGTCTCGAATAAGGTCTGACTTTCCGGTGTGAGCGCTTTGGGGGTACGACCGAAGTCTCCGTGCAACTCAAGCTTGTAGCCTTCGCGCTGATTAATCTGTTCACAGATAGCCTGCAATTGATTCTCCACCCATGCCTGCTCGTCGACGGTGGCAACCCGTATATTGAAACGGCAAATCGCAAGATCGGGCACAATGTTCACCGGTCCACCGCCCTCGATCTTGCCAGGATTAACGGTAATCCCCGGTTGTTTTCCATTGAGTGCGTCGATCGCCCGTATGAAGTCGGCAAGCGCCACGACCGCATTGTGCCCCAGGTGATGCTCACGTCCCGCGTGTGCCGCCTTGCCACGTATAACCGCCACAAAGTTCCCGCTGCCCTTTCGAGCTCCGGCCAACGTGCCGTCCGAAAGAGCGGGCTCGTAGATTAGACCGAACTGATTGCGACGGGCGCTCGCTTCTAGCAAGGGTGCGGAACCGGGTGATCCGATTTCCTCATCAGGATTGATCAACACCTCCCAGCCAACGGTCTCGGCATACGGACTGCGCTCGAGTGCCTCCAGCACCTTGAGCATCACCACGAGGCCGCCCTTGAGATCGGCAACGCCCGGACCGTTTAAGCTGTGTTTGTCGCGCCATACGGTTTTTTGGAAGGGATGATCGCTGCCAAAAACGGTATCCATGTGACCACCCAAAAAAACATGATGGCGTGCTTCCAGCCGGCGGGTGATACGCAACGCCTTGCCCAACGGTACCTGCAGAACCTTGCCGTCGCCATCCACCATTTCCATAGGGGCGAGGTCGATTTCTTCTATGGTCCCCTGCAGCGGCCTAAAGGCGGATATGAGTGCTTGGCGCATACGGCCGAGGCCGGCCAAATTGTAACTACCCGAGTTTATCGCCGACCAGTCAAACAACATCTGCACCATCACCGCGTGCTCGTCGTCAATCCATTTTAGGTAAGGTGTGTAGCCACTCATCGTGTTATCTCGATCAAAGAAGGTCGGCACATCCGATGCCGGCCACCTGGAGGTGTGCACAGAGTGAGCACAGAATTCTATCGATCCAAGTTTCTCGCTGCTAACTCGTCTGCCTCGCGTTCTCAACGCAAGCAGTGAGCGTACTTTCGAGGCGCTCTAATCCTACCCGCAGCTCTTCGTCTGTAATGTTAAGCGGCGGTAGAAAGCGCATCACATTCGGCCCCGCTTGCAGCACGAGCAACCCGTGCAACCGGCACTGCTCCATCAGCTGTTCCGATTTCCCTTGCCAGTCACCCCGCAACTCTGCCCCGACCATCAGCCCCTTCGCGCGGATTTCACCGTATAACCGGAGCGATTGATTTAGCTCACGCAGATGTGTCTGCAGCACGTGTCCCTGACGCTGTACGTTTGCCAATAGCTCGGGCGTGTTAATCGTACGCAGCACAACACGGGCGACAGCAGCGACTACAGGATTGCCGCCAAAGGTGGTGCCGTGGCTGCCGAATTGCAGTGTGTCCGCGACCTTGCGACCGGCGAGCATCGCGCCGAGAGGTAGGCCGCCGCCAAGCGCTTTCGCCAATGTAACCACGTCGGGTATTGCATCGTCTTCCCACTCGTAGGCAAACAAGCGACCGGTACGCCCCATGCCGCACTGCACCTCGTCTAGCATCAGAAGCGCCTCGTGTTTGTCGCACAACCACCGCAGGTGTTTGAGAAAGCCAGCCTTAGCGGGGACGATGCCGCCCTCGCCTTGAACCGGTTCTACCAGGATGGCGCAGGTGCGCCCGGAGATCTTCTCTTCAATGGCGGCAAAGTCGTTAAACGGGCAATAGCTAAAACCCCCGGGCAACGGTTCGAAGCCGGTATGATATTTGGGTTGTGCGGTCGCAGTAACCGTCGCCAACGTGCGACCATGAAAAGAGCCTTCAAAGGTGATGATCTCTCGCTTCTCTGGCGGAAAGTGCAGGCTCGAGTACTTGCGCGCCAGCTTGATAGCGGCTTCGTTCGCCTCGGCTCCCGAATTGCAGAAAAACACACGCTCGGCAAACGATACCTGCACCAGCTCTTCGGCGAGCCGCACCGCCGGTTCATTAAAGTAGATGTTGCTCGTGTGCCAAAGTTTCTGGCCTTGCAGTATGAGCGCCTCTACCAGTTCGGGGTGTTGATGACCGAGTGAGTTGACGCTAATTCCGGTGCCGAGATCGATGTACTCGTTGCCCTCGAGATCCCATAGTCTTGCCCCTTTGCCGTGATCGACGATCATCTGCCGGGGTCGATAGTTGGGCACGAACGCGCGTTGGCCTTTTTCGATGAGCTCGCGCGTTAGATCATTCGTTTTAGCGTACATGGGTTCTCCAATGCTTGTCCTTTGGTTCCCAGTTAGATTAGCGTAAATAGGACGGCAACACAGTCCAACGCTAGATTAGTCGAAACCGCCCGTACCTCAAATCGTGGGTGACCCTCATGGCAGCAGGGACGTGGCGACCCGCACGCGGTAGCCCGGGGGTCCGCGGACCGGCTGATGAACCGCCGAAGCGCGGCCTCGGCAAGCAGGCCGGGTACTCCCCCGCGCCGGTAAACCCGGGAAGCAGCCTTCGAGGACGGCTGGCAGCTATTGGCGGGCACGTGTGCTCCTCGACGCTCAAGACCTTCGGTCGAGTATCTGCTAATATGTCGTTCCGCTAGGGGGTGTCCCAGCGGCTGGTTTGGTTTGCGCCCCAGCCCATTCCCATATAACGTTTAAGCCCCTGATCGCATAAATACGCGGACCCGAGCCATGGCGGAATCGGCTATCGTCGTCGAGGACCTGCACAAAAGTTTCGGCGCACTCGAGGTGCTGAGAGGCATCTCGATGACCGCCCGCGAGCACGATGTCATCTCAATCCTGGGAAGTAGTGGCTCGGGCAAGAGTACGTTCCTGCGCTGTATAAACCTCCTGGAAACCCCAAACGCCGGCAAGGTCTACGTGCACGGTGACCTAATCAAGATGCGCGAGAAGCGGCCGGGCGAGCGCGTACCCGAGGATCAAAAGCAGGTCGACCGGATACGTTCGAAGCTGGCTATGGTGTTCCAGCAGTTCAATCTCTGGTCTCACATGACGGTGCTCGAAAACGTGATCGAGGCGCCGGTTCACGTACTGAAGATACCGAAAAAGGAGGCCATCGAACGAGCCGAGGCTGTGTTACAGCGGGTTGGCATGTATGATCGCAAGGAGTATTACCCTGCACATCTGTCGGGCGGCCAGCAACAGCGCGCGGCGATTGCCCGGGGCCTGGCGATGGAACCGACAGTACTTATGTTTGACGAACCCACCTCGGCGTTGGATCCAGAGCTTGTGGGCGAAGTGCTCAGGGTCATGCGAAGTCTAGCAGAAGAAGGTCGCACCATGTTGGTGGTCACCCATGAAATGGGCTTCGCCCGGGAAGTCTCATCCAAGGTCATGTTCTTACACCAGGGCCTGGTCGAGGAGGATGGAACGCCGGAGCAGGTGTTCAACCAGCCGAAGTCGGAGCGCTTTCGGCAATTCCAAGCGGGGACACTCAAGTGAGCGGTTTTCAGGATGCTTTCACGCATCTTGAAAAAAGTCCCCATGTGCGCTTTCCTGCATGTTGCTAGCAGGTGCCGCTTACGGAGGGATTGAGCGGAAGTTAAACAAAGGAAGAGTATTAATCATACTTTAATAGTAGGAGGGTGAACATGAAACGGTTCTTAACTACGATTCTTGCCGCAACCGCGCTGGCACTCATGTCCGGCGCCGTCACCGCAAAAGAGTGGAAGGTAGTCCGTCTCGGTGTTGAGGGTGCTTACCCACCGTTTAGCTCGGTTACCCCCTCGGGGCAACTGGTGGGTTTCGACATCGATATTGCGAAAGCGCTGTGCAAAGAGATGGGTGTCAAGTGCACCATGGTGCAGCAGGATTGGGACGGTATCATCCCAGCACTGCTCGCACGTAAGTACGACGCGATCGTTGCATCGATGTCTATTACCGAGGAGCGCAAGAAGAAGGTGGCGTTTACCAATAAGTACTACAACACACCGGCCAAGTTCGTGCGCAAGAAGGGCTCCGGCATTGAGATCAACAAGGAAAGTCTAAAAGGCAAAGCGGTAGGGGTGCAACGCGCCACCACCCATGACAATTTCATCACAGAGGAGTTTGGCGACAGCGTTAGCATCAAGCGCTATGCGACCCAGGATGAGGCGTACCTGGATGCTGTTGCCGGGCGCGTCGATCTCTTGTTAGCGGACTCGGTGGCCATGGATGATGGCTTTCTCAAGACCGACAAGGGCAAGGACTTTGAGTTTGTGGGCCCGGATTTCACCGACCCTAAATACTTCGGCGAGGGGGTCGGCGTCGCCATCCGCAAAGGCGACAAGGATCTGGTCGAGATGTTCAACAAAGCGATTGACGCCATTCGTGCCAAGGGCACCTATGCGAAAATCCAGGGGAAATACTTCGACTTTGACGTCTACGGCGACTGAAGGGTCGAAGTTGTTGTCTGGATGACCAACGCCACCGTCCGACGAGCTGGACGGTGGCGTTGTCTTCTCTACTACTACCTCAACGTCTATGGCTGAGCTGGCCGCATTTCTCGACCGCATACTCACTCAGTCAGTCGGTGGTCTGCTCGACGGATATCTCTATCCGTTCATTCTTCAAGGCATGCTGCTGACGGTTGAGCTGGCGTTGCTGTCGCTGGTTCTCTCGATCGTGCTCGGCATGATTGGCGCTGTTGCTAAGCTCTCCAACTCCCGCATCGCCAAAGGGGTTGCCGGTACTTACACTACCCTCATCCGCGGTGTCCCGGACATTGTACTGATGTTCATCCTCTTTTTTGGCGGACAGCTCTTGGTAAACAACGTCGGTGATAGATTGGGCTGGGACTATATTGAGATCAGCGAGTTCACCGCCGGCAGCTTCACCCTCGGTTTTATCTTTGGTGCCTACATGACGGAGAGCTTCCGCGGCGGCATTCTTGCCGTGTCACGCGGTGAGATCGAAGCCGGCTATGCCTTTGGCATGACCGCGGCGCAGGTCTTTTTCCGGATTACGCTGCCGCAGATGGTGCGCCACGCGCTGCCGAGTTTCGGCAACAATTGGTTGGTGCTCGCCAAGGCCACGGCACTGGTGTCGGTCATCGGTCTGGAGGACATGGTCTTCAGGGCCGGGCAAGCGGGGGGCACGCTGCGAAAGCCGTTTACCTTTTATTTTGTCGTTGCGGTGCTGTACCTCGTTATCACCGCTGTCTCAGACGTCGGTCTGCGCTGGACCAATAAGCGCTACAGCGTGGGCGTGCGACAGGCCTGAACCATGGACATCGCTGCCATCGTTGACAATATCCCGCTGTACCTTAGCGGGCTTTGGGTGACCATTCAGCTCCTGCTCCTGGCGCTTGCCTGCGGATTGTTGTTGGCCATCCCGCTTGGGATGCTGGCGACTTCCAGAAATCCCCTGACCTGGGCGTTGCCGAAGGCCTTTATCTACTTTTTCCGCGGCACACCATTACTAGTACAGATATTCATCATCTATTACGGCATGGCGCAATTCGAGGCGTTACGGGAGAGTTTTCTGTGGCCAGTTTTTAAGGAGGCCTACTGGTGCGCCCTGGTTGCTTTCTCGCTGAACACCGCCGGTTATACAGCGGAGATTCTACGCGGCGCCATCGAGCAGACCGATTTCGGTGAGATCGATGCGGCGCGATCCGTTGGCATGTCAAAAGGCCTAATCTATCGGCGCATCCTTCTCCCGAGCGCCTTCCGCCGTGCGCTACCCGCCTATGGCAACGAGGTCATCTTCATGCTGCACGGCACTGCGCTCGCCGGCGTCATTACTATCGTCGACCTGTTCGGTGCGGCCCGGATCGTCAACTCGCGCTACTTCGTGCCATTCGAGTCCTTCATCACCGCAGGCTTCTTCTACCTATGTTGCACCTTCCTGATCGTGTGGGGCTTCAAACTGTGGGAGAAGCGCTGGCATGCGCACCTTCGCCCACGCGATGTGTAGTTCTCGCCCATCATCTACGCTAAGAACACGACGGTAGTCGGTACGTTCCACTAGTACGGTGGGCGTCGTCTGGCGCGAGGTTACGCCTCCGTCGGCCAGGACCTTCGGTCCATTCTCTGATACTATGAGAATTGTGCATGCGCGGTCCCGCGTCAGTGGCCGCTGCTGCGACGAATCCGCATCTCTGTTGACGCGGGCTCAATAGAATAAGGCCAAAAGAAATTAGGAGCTCTCCGCGTGTTTAATCTTCACGGGTACGGCCCCAGCATCCTGGAAGGCACTTGGCTTACAGTCGAGGTGGCGCT
>JBHIDJ010000048.1:0-20600 GCA_046760105.1 Acidiferrobacterales bacterium
ACGCCCGTCACGTTATAGATCGGATGCACCTCGCAGGGCGCCAGGTGATACGGCGAATCCGGGGATAGATCGCTCGGCAGTAGCGTCGAACTGAGCATTTTTCGCTGCTTCGCAAAGCGCTGCACCGCCGGCCAGGTATCGCCGCCCAGCATCATGATGAACTTGACATCCTCTTCCGTCACCAGCTTTTTGAACCCTTGCAGCGCCTTGTCCGGCAGGTACTCATTATCAAATGAGGCAAATTCCACCATATAGCGGTCGCTGCCGATTTTAATGCCGCCGGCCTTATTGACTCTCTCGGCCCAGATCTCGGCGCCGTAGAGCCCCGGCAACCCCCAGGCGGCGACCTCACCGGTCAGGGGTGCGAGAAATCCGATCTTTACCTTTTTTGTGGCGGCGGAGCTGATGCCGGGAAGTCCACCGATTCCTGCTAATACCGCACCTGCGGCGCTGGCCCGCAAGAAATCTCTACGTGTAATAGCCATCTCCTCACCTCCTTCTTTCAACATGCGCATCCCACAATGCATGCGCCTTCTAATCTACTTTATTGCCTAGCGTCTCGGCGATCTGGCGACCAACCCGGGCGGGTCGTCGCGCGCACCTCCCAAAGTCGTCGGATTGTTATTTGATGTCGCGTATTCCCGCCCACACTGACGCTAGCCCAAACTATCATATCGTCAGCCCGTATTGCTCACAAGCGAACGGGCCTGAGGGGACCGAATCCGGTCGCTCAGGGCTGATTTGCTGCGAACTGTCAGGGAAATAGCGGGCGGAGGTGGACTTTTTCGCGCCGGCATCTTCTGCAGATCTCGCCGACAAGCCATATTAAAATCCTTGAGGTTGTCGAGCAGGAGCTGTGAACATGTCTATCTTTACGCCGGATGCGCGCTTCCAGCCCTGGTGGTGGGAGGCCGCACCGAGAGCGGCAACAGCCAATCCCCCCCTTCCTAACAAGATAGATGTCGCCATTGTCGGGGCAGGTTATACGGGGCTTTCGGCCGCCCTGGCGTTGGCACGCGCGGGTCGAAGCGTCGTTGTATTCGATGCCGCTGACCCTGGCGAGGGCGCGAGCACCCGCAACGGCGGCATGCTAGGCAGCGGCCACCGGCTTAGCTTCGATGCGCTTTGCATACGCTATGACCGCCCGCGAGCGTTAGCAATACTTAAGGAAGGCCTCGCATCGCTAGACTTTACCGTCGATCTCATCGCCCGCGAGAATCTACAGTGTGCCTTCGCGCAAACGGGACGCTTTCGCGCGGCCTGGCGGTCGGCCGACTACGACGCCATGGGGCGCGAGATCGATCTGCTGCGTAAGGAGATCGGTTTGGAGGCGGACATGGTGCCGCGATCCGAACAACACAAGGAGGTTGGCACTGACGCTTACCATGGCGGATGCCTCTATCACCAACACGGGGCCGTGCAGCCCGCGTTGTTTCATAAAGGTTTACTCGAGCGCGTAGTGGCGGCGGGGGCGAATGTCGTCGGACAGACCCCGGTTGCGGGCATTGAAAGCGAAAACAACGGTTTTGTCGTGTTAACTCAGCACAGCCGAGTTCCGGCACGCGATGTGATTGTCGCTACCAATGGTTACACGGGTGCGGCGACACCTGCTTTCCGACGCCGCCTGGTTCCCGTGGCGAGCTATATCGTCGCGACGGAGCCACTGGCGCCGGAGGTGATGCAGCGCCTGATTCCGAGTGGAAGGATGATCGTCGAAACTCGTTTGCGGCATTGTTACTACCGGGTTGCGCCCGACGGACGACGATTGCTTTTCGGTGGCCGCGCGGCGCTTCGTGCGATCGATCCGCGCAAGAGTGGCATGCGCCTGCACCGTCTATTGGTGGAGTTATTTCCTGATTTGACAGATGCAAGGGTGACCCATTCGTGGGCCGGTCTGCTCGGTTTCTCCATGGACGGCTTGCCGCACGTCGGTATCCACAATGGTGTTCACTTTGCAATGGGTTACAGCGGTTCGGGAGTAGCCATGGCCCCCTATCTGGGCTACAAAGTTGCGCACAAGGTGTTGGGCTCGAAAGCGGGGACGACGGCGTTAGACGACACACGCTTTGCTCCCATCCCGTTGTACAACGGGCGTCCGTGGTTTCTCCCGTTCCTGGATATCTATTATCGACTCGCGGATCGCATGGAAAGGTCAGCTTGATCGGTAATCGCCCATGTAGCGCGTTCCCGGGGGACGAAGCCGGATAGTGCACGAGGGGGCAAATAAACCCCCTACCGCTTGCGTAGGTGACGGTAGGGGGTCCAATTTGTACTCAAGGAAAGTCCCAAAAAATAAGGCGAGCGGGATTTCCCATATGTCGTGTTTTATTGTGGTGGTTTCCCACCAAACCGCTTTGCTTCCTCGTCGTATGTTTTCCCCTCGAAGCGGATCTGCCATACGTGCCAGCAAATCCATAATATCAGCCCGATGATCCAGAATAGAACCTCCCCTCCAACGAAGGGATAGATCGGGCCCATATCAGCGATATTGCCAGCCCAACTCTCAACCATACCGGTATTGACTCCTGCAATGATCATGATTCTGTCCTCCAAAGTCGGATTCGGTTATCGCTCAAGCACTCGCCTCTGCCCTTGCCAGCTGTTTTTGGTCCTCAGCATGGGTGGCAACCGTCGCCGCGTCGAGGCCCTGTAGCTCGACGGCCTTCGGAATCCGCAGGACGCCAAAGGCATTGAGAATAAGGGCCGTAACCCAGCCGGGCAGGAAGCCGAGCACACCAAACATGATCACTGCACCAAGGAACTGACCCCATGGGGTGACCGCTGCGTACTCGGTGTTTGGCGAAGACGGGTAACCCCAGAGCACGAATCCGGCGATGACCACACCGAAGAAGCCGGCGTAACCGTGCACAGCAACCGCCCCGACCGCGTCGTCAATTTTCCATGTCCGCTCGACCCAGTAATGCAGCTTGTACATGAAGATGGTGCCGGCGGCACCGATAACCAGCGCCTGGATCGGGTGATAGAGGTCATTGCCGGCGGAAGCCGCGATGATGCCGGCCAGGCCTCCTGAGAACGTCCAGAAGTAATCGCCCTTGGAGATCCAGTAACCCGCGAGCCAACCACCGGACAGGGACATCAAGAAGTTGACGGTGATAGCGCTCAGTGTGGTCGGACCCAAGTAAATATTGGTGGCCGAGAAGAACACCCCGTCGCCGTCTTGCACGTCTATGATGGGCACGTTACAGGCCGCATAGAAACCCCAGAAGCCGGTGAATATCAGAAACAACCCGATACACTGTTTCCAAACATCATGGGGTGGAATGTCACGCGGTGTTCCGTCCGGTTTGAACTTGCCGATCCGTGGACCAAGCACGCATAGGATGCCAAGTGCGTAGCCGCCAGCGATGGCGTGAATCACACCGGAAGCATAAGCGTCGTGGTAGCCCAGCAACTGCACCATCCAGCCATCCGGGTGCCATCCCCAAGCCGCATCGAGGATCCACCACACCGAGCCGATTCCAATCGCAAGGATCCAGAACGCACCGGATCGAATGCGTTCAATCACGGAACCGGAGACAATCGACGCCGCCGTCCACGAGAACAGCAGGAACGCCGCCCAGAACACGCCATTGATTCGCGCCCAGAACATGTCGTCCCCACTCAGCTCGGGCGATAACGGTTTGCCGCCCATGTGTGGGCCCATAAGCTCGTTCCAGGGCTCGGCAAAATTCGATTCCACAATACCGCCGGTAAACCCAGGACCATTCGGGTATGCAAAATAAATCCACCATCCGAAGAAGAAAAAGGTGATGGTAACGAGCGGCATCAGCATCGTGTTCTTCATCAGTGTGTGCAGGTGGTTCTTGTACCGTGAGGTGCCCACTTCATAGGTACAGAAGCCCACGTGAATGAGGAACATGATAACGACCGTCAACCAGTAATACATTTCGGTCGTTATGACGGTCAGTGCGCCAATTTCACTTTCCATACGCCACCTCCCCTATTGTTGGGTGTTTAAATTAGAGTGTTTAGATTTCGGTGGAACGCACAGCCACCTTCCTGGCAAACTTCACAACACGAAGCCGTTCGTGTTGACCTTATATACTCTTACGACAGCTTTATTACAACAACTTTTCTGGCGGCACTTCTGTACCGAGCAGCCACGATGGCGTTATACTAATAAGTTCGCTCTTCGTATTCTTGGCCATTTTGGCCGATAGCACGCCTAAAATACCATCATCACACCTGACGCACGTTGTTTCAGATAGGTGACAGTTGTCACGCTGTAATGCATCGGGCATCAATTGCTGAAGGTGAACGGATACATGCGCTTGACGTATCGATGGGTACGGGGCTGAGACCTCTCCTTTCATTTACTGCAGAACCCACTGCGGTTGGAGCTCGCGGTCCATCCGGTGCCGCAGCAAAGGACCGAAATCCAGGGAGGTCGCACGGTCTTCAAACTCTACACGGATGCGACTACCAGCGATAAAGGAAACGAAGCTGTGGATAATGCGGCGACGGAAACATCGCAGACTCAGCAGATAGCTTTTGGCAAGGTGCAGGTGCACGATAAGCCATGATTCGTGGAGTACTGCTCGACCTGGCTGGTGTACTCTATGTCGGTGAAGAACCGTTACCCGGCGGAGTGGATGCTGTCGAACGGCTACACCGGGCTGGACTACCGACCCGATATATTACTAACACCACGCGCAGCACCAGCGCTGCGATCGTCGATCGCCTCGCGCGCATGGGACTGTCGATTCCGTCGGATTCGCTGTTCACGGCGCCACTAGCGGCACGCGCCTACGCTGAGGCGCGCGGACTGCGGCCGTACCTATTAATACATCCCCAACTGGAGCCAGAGTTTCAGGCGTTTAAGCATGGTCCGCATAATGCGGTGCTGGTGGGTGATGCCGGTCAAGCCTTCACCTATGAGGCGCTCAATCGCGCATTTCGCCTGCTGCTGGAAGGCGCGCCGCTGCTGGCCATGGGGAATAACCGGTACTTCAAGGAGGCCGCCGGTTTTAGCCTCGATGTTGGACCGTTTGTTGTCGCGTTGGAATACGCCGCTAACACCCGTGCTATCGTGCTCGGTAAGCCCGCACCAGAATTCTTCCACGCGGCGCTGGCCGATCTGGGCTGCGCGGCAGCAGAGGTCGTGATGGTAGGTGACGATGCTGTTGCCGATGTGGTGGGGGCGTTGTCTGCTGGGCTGCAGGGCATTTTGGTCAAAACCGGAAAATATCGCCCTGGCGACGAGGACCAGATCCGGGGCCCTCGCGCGTGCACACTAGCGGACATCTCCGCCGCTGTAGATTGGATACTTGAGCATCGCTAGCGGGGGGTGAGTGCGCTGATCCCAGTTTCTGTCCCCAGGAACAGCAAACCGGCAAAGTATGGCCGCTAGAGGTACTATACCCATCTTCGCGATCGCTTGACGGCACCAGTTGGAAAATCACGTATTTTCCGTGATCTTGCGCCCGCCAAACGATTTCGTTCAAAATCTCCGGTTCGATCAATCAGCGGATTAGCAACGATGTGTGGAATCGCGGGAATTATGTACAAGGGAGCGCGAGATGGGCTAGGCGCCGCAGACGCGCTCATAGAAATGTTGGATGGCTGCCAGCATAGGGGCCCCGACTCCACCGGCTTTGCCCTCTACGGCGCCGAGCACGAAGGCGAGCTCAAGCTTCGTTTCTTCGTGGGCGAGGGCGAGGAAGCGCTCGCCGCTGTGCGACGCATCCAGAGGGCGCTCACCGAGCACGATGCTGCAATCGTGGAGGATGAAAGGATTGGCGACACCTACCGTGTGGTGGTGAACTTCAGCGGCGATCTAAGGCAATTTGCCTATGCCATGGAGCATGCGGCCAAGGTGATATCGATCGGCGAGAGCCTTGACATCATTAAGGACGTCGGCAGCGCTCATGATGTTGATCGACGTTATTATGTGCACGACTTCAAGGGCACCCACGGGCTCGGCCACGTGAGACTGGCGACCGAGTCCGACGTCAAGCCAGAGGCCGCACATCCCTTCTGGGCTACCGGCTTCGCCGACGTGGCGATCGTTCACAACGGGCAAATCACCAACTACTGGAAGATGCGCCGGCGTCTCGAGCGCTGTGGGTTCGAGTTTCGCACCGATAACGACAGCGAGCTCATCGCGGTCTACCTGGCCGACAAGCTCTCGCAGGGGATACCTCTCAAGGAGGCGCTGAAATCGTCCATCGACGATCTCGACGGCACCTTCTCGTTCCTCGTTTCCACTAAGGACGAGATCGGCTATGCGAAAGATCGCTTGGCGGCCAAACCCATGATCATGTACGAGAATGAGGAGTTGATTGCAGTCGCCTCCGAGGAGGTATCGCTCAATCGCCTGTTTCCGGGTCAGGCCCTTAACACGAAAGAGCCACCGCCAGGGAGTTACGACACATGGTCACGATCGACCTAGCGCAAACTCCTGTCCGCGAGGCTAACGAGTTTATCCGCGCGTACGGCGCCAAGGGTGAGGACGTCGAGATCATTAACCCCGACGCCCGCCACCACATCGGCGTCGGTCTCACCGATGAGATTAACGTCAAGATCCGTGGATCCGCTGGCTACTTCTGTGCGGGACTGACCGATAAACCGCGCTTCGAAGTCGATAACAACGTCGGTTGGGGCCTGGGCGACAACATGTACAGCGGCTCGGTCGTGGTCGGCGGCAACGCCGGCGCGATACCGGGTGTGGCCATTCGCGGCGCCGAGCTTGTCATCCGCGGCAACATGGGATCGCGCGCAGGCCAGGTGATGAAGGCGGGGACGCTCTGCTGTGCCGGCAACGCGAATTTCATGGCCGGCTACATGATGTATGGCGGTCGCATCATCATCCTCGGCGATTCGGGCGAGCGGGTGGGCGAGGATATGACGGGCGGCGAGATCTACGTCGGCGGCGATGTGCAGTCCTTGGGTTCCGACGCCATGCTCATCGACATCGTTGGCGAAGAGCTCGATGCCATTAAGGAGTTTCTCGACCGTTACAAGCTTTCGTTCACAGGGAGTTTCAAAAAGGTCGTCAACGCGGGTAAGAAGCTGCGCTATGGCACGAGCGAGCGACAGGTGCGGAGCATCCCGTTTTTCACATTCTCGGGCGCCTCCGACTACTGGAACGCAAAAGTACAAGAGGATGTCTATATCAAATCGCAAATCGGCCGCTATCGCATCCGCGGCTATGGTGGCGCCCGTGCGCTTCCCCATGTGGCCGACCTCGCCTTCAAGAACGATCTGTCCGATGTAGCGGCCGACCCCGATGTCATCTCCAAGGTCAATCTATATACCGAGATCGGCGGCATAAACGGCGCCGAGCCGCTTAAGCTCAGCATGCCGGTCATGATCGCACCGATGAGCTACGGGGCACTGAGCCGCTCGACCAAGCAGGCGGTCGGCATGGCCTCGAGCATGTCGGGCATCGCCGAGAACACCGGTGAAGGTGGCATGAGCGATGCTCAGCGCGACGCAGCGGCACAGCTTATCTTTCAGTGCCTCGGTGGCCGGCTCGGCTGGAACATCCACGACATGAAACGTGCCGATGGCCTGGAAATCTACATATCCCAGGGCGCCAAACCGGGTTTCGGCGGTCAGTTGATGGCCAAGAAAGTCACCAAGGAGCTGGCCGCCATTCGTGGTATTCCGCCCGGCATCGACTTGCGTTCGCCCTCGCGTCATCCCGACATCCTGGGCGCTGATGACTTGGTGATTAAAGTACAGGAGTTTCGCGAGGCGACGGGCTACCGGCTCCCGGTCAGTGTGAAACTTGGGGCAGGCCGTATGCACGACGACATCAAGATCGCGGTCAAAGACGGTTTTGACTTTGTCGAACTCGATGGCATGCAGGGGTCGACCGGTGCGGGTAGCGCCGAAGTGCTCGAGTACGTGGGGATTCCGACCATCGCGGCGATCATGGAGGCGATTGACGCGCTCGAGGAAATCGGTAGGCGTAACGATATTCAGATCGTGCTGATGGGCGGCTTGCGCGATGGGATCGACGCTGTCAAAGCGCTTTGCTTGGGGGCCGACGCGGCCGCGTTCGGAACATCCACTATCATCGCTGGCGGCTGCATTGCGTGTATGCAGTGCCATGTGGGCCAATGCGTCACGGGTATCGCCACACAAGACCCGGAACACGAAAAACGCTATGAGCCCGCGGTTGAGGCGCAGAACATCCATCGCTTCTTAGAGGGCGTGCGCTGGCAGATCGCCGCGATTACGCACGGGCTCGGTTACGACCATGTGCGTCAACTCAATCGTGACGACCTGGTCGCACTAACACCGGAGGCGGCAGCGATTACGCGTTTGCCGTACGAACCCGCATACCGACATCGCAACCCCGAGCTTCAGGTCAAGGTGGGGTGAGATGGCCGTTTACGATATCAACCGCATCTTGGTGCCCGACGCGCCGCCCGAGTACGAGGATCACACGGCGGACACGAATTACGTACCGGCGCCTTGCCAAGTGGCGTGCCCGGTAGGAACCGACGCCCCTTCGTATATCGGCTATATCTGGGAGGGCAAGTTCGAGGAGGCGTTCGAGGCGATCACCGCCACCAATCCCTTCAGCTCCATCTGCGGAAGGGTGTGCGACGCGCCATGCGAACCCGCATGCCGACGCACCGACAGCGATGGGCCGATCATGATCCGCAACCTTAAACGCTTCGTGATGGATCAGGTCGGCCACCAGTACGATCCACCCCCGGTGCCGGTTAGCAAGCGTGAAACGGTGGGGATTGTCGGCGGCGGACCGGCCGGCCTGACCGCTGCCCATGATCTGTGCGTCGCCGGCCACGAAGTGCATGTGTATGAGATGACCGACCGTTTGGGGGGCCTGATGATCTGGGGCATTCCCGCCTTCCGGTGCCCGCCTGCGGTCATCCAAGAAGATATCGACCGTTTGATGAGACGCTGTCCGGGTTTAAAGCTTCACCTCAATAGCGCACTGGGTCGCGACATCACCCTTGAGCAGCTCAAGGAACGACATGATGCGGTGCTGCTGACGATCGGCGCGTGGTGGGGTAAGCGCATGAACATCGCCGGCGAGGACAATCCACGCGTCGTCGATGGCGTCAGCTTCTTACGTCGCGTCAACGACGGCGAACGACCAGAGCTCCCCGAGACCGTGGTCGTTGTAGGTGGTGGTGATGTTGCCATGGACGCTTGCCGGGTGGCGAAGCGCCTTCCCGGTTGTAAGCACGTGAAGGTCATCTACCGACGCGGTCCGGAGGAGATCCCAGCTCGGCGTATCGAGCTTGAGGGTGCCATTAAGGAAGGCGTTGAGTTCATTTACAACATCCAGCAGATAGCGGTTGAGGCGAACGGCGACCAACTGATGCTGCGCTGTGTGAAAACGACCATGGGGGAACCAGGTGAAGACGGCCGGCGACGACCGGTGGAAGTGGCTGGCAGCGAACACGATATGCTCTGCGGGATGGTGATTGCGGCGGTGGGCCAGCAGACGGAATCGGATGAGCTGGACAAGCTCGGCATGATGCTTCCTGATCGTGTGCGCACGAGTTTCGATACGATGCGCACCGATGATCCAAAGGTGTTCGCGGCCGGCGACGGTGCTTTCGGCGGTTCTACTATCGTTATGGCCATGCACCACGGCCAGCGGGCAGCCTATTACGTCAGGGCGTTTCTCGAGGGAAGAGAAAATCCACTCCCCTATCGCACGCCTTATCGTACGCGGCGCGTGCCGGTTGCGCAGGACTTGATGTGGGAGCGATTTCCCCCACAAGAGCCGGAATTTTTTGGGTTGGGCGAAAATCCGATAGAGTTCCCGGAGATCGAGGCCACTTATGATTGGAAGACCGCGCGCGATGAAGCGGCGCGTTGCTATCGCTGTGATACCGAGACCGGTTCCGCGGATTACTCGGTGCATCACCGTGAGGATATCTTCTCCATGGCCCGCACCCATCCGCAGGACTATGCCAAACACAAGACTATGCTTGCTAAGCGGTTGCGGTTGCGCGAGAACCCGTTCCCCCAGGAGCGCGCACCTACCCTCGACGATCTGGTGTTCCTGCCCGCTAACTTATCGCGCCTGGTGATCGATCCTTACCGCGAGGCTTGCAAGATCAGCACCACCCTTGCCGCTAAGCTGGAGCTTACCCAGCCGTTCTTGGTCACCAGTTTTGATGGTGAGCCTGAGGAGGTGTGTAGCGCTGTTGCTGCCGGCGTTGGTCAAAGCCAGTGTGGTTACCTCGGCGCCCGGCCGCTTGGAGAAGGTGTGAGCTGGTTGCAGCTTACCCGACCGGGTCAAGACGAGGCGAGCGCCGAGGCGGCCGCACTCATCTACGCGCTCGACGATCCCTTCCAGCCGTTCGCAATGAAGCGTCTGCATGCCGATCAGCTCCTGGGACTCGCCGTGTCATCGCCTTCCATCTTGGAAGATGTGATCCCGTTCGCGCTCGAGAATGGGACCGATGTGCTGATACTCGACGGTACCACTCGCCTTGGCACCCGTTGGCCTGAGCTCGACGGTGCGCCGGATCTCTCGATCTTGCGTGATGCGGTTCAGATCCTGCGCCGCCTCGGTCGCGAGGAGGAGATAGATTTGGTCTATTTTGGAGGTGTGCGCTCAGGCACTGACGCTGCAAAGATCATTGCACTTGGCTGTGTCGCGGTGGTGCTTGCTATGCCGGTCGGCCTTGCGATCGGTGGCGAGATCACTGAGCATGGTTCTCTTGAATTTGCGTCCAACTACACCGATGAAGACCGAAGTGCAGCCGTCGTGAATATTCTCAAGGCGACGGCCGGGGAGGCTTCGATGATGGCCCGTTGTACGGGCAAGACTAATCTGCATAACCTTGAGCCGGAGGATATGCGTGCGATCACCTTGGCGACAGCCGAGGCGACTGGAATCCCGTTGGTCGGGTCCCATTAGCAGTGCTGTGAGCCCACCGGCAAGGGCGGGCATATAACAAAAGGTAGCTTTACCGCCTCGTTAGCGGATCGATGGGCTGGTTGCAGGCGGTTGCTGCTAGAGAAGTAACAAAAAGTAAATGGGGGAATCTCCCCGGAAGCGATACGAATGATGAAAACAGAAGGAGGATGGGATGAGTAAAGATCTCGCCGCGATCGCCAAAGAAAAGAACATAAAATATTTCCTTATTAGTTTTGCCGATCTGTTTGGTGTGACCCGCGCCAAACTGGTGCCGGCACGCGCTATCGGGGATATGCAGAGGGATGGCGCTGGATTCGCCGGCTTCGCCGCCTGGCTCGACATGACTCCTGCCGACCCCGACATGTTTGCCATCCCCGATCCCGATAGTCTTATTCAATTGCCGTGGAAACCGGAGGTCGGTTGGCTCGCCGGTGACCTTTGGATGAACGGCAAAGAAGTAGAGGCATCACCGCGCATCGTGCTCAAGCGCCAAATCGAGCGTGCAGCCAAGCACGGCTACCGCATGATGACCGGGGTCGAGTGCGAGTACTTCATGATCATGCCTGATGGCAAGGCAATTTCCGACGAGCGCGATATCCAAGAAAAACCGTGCTACGACCAGACCTCGCTGATGCGCCGCTACGATGTCATCAGCGAGATATGCGATAGCATGATCGAGCTGGGTTGGGAGCCCTACCAGAACGATCACGAAGATGCCAACGGCCAGTTTGAGATGAACTGGGCCTACTCGGACTGTCTGATCACGGCCGATCAACACGTCTTTTTTAAATATATGGTCAAGTCGATCGCCGAGAAGCACGGGCTGCGCGCGACCTTCATGCCCAAGCCGTTTGCCAACCTCACGGGCTGTGGCTGCCATGCCCACGTTTCGCTCTGGGACCAGGCGGGGAACAAGAACCTGTTTCTGGATGACAATGGTGAACTTGGCCTGTCTACACTCGCCTATCAGTTTCTGGGTGGCATCATGCACTCCGCTGACGCCCTCGCGGCGGTGTTCAACCCGACTGTCAACAGTTACAAGCGAATCAACGCCGCCGTCACCCTGTCGGGCGCCACCTGGTCTCCGAACGCGATCACCTATTCCGGCAACAACCGCACCCACATGGTGCGCATTCCCGACCCGGGCCGTTTCGAGTTGCGCCTGATGGACGGTGCGGCCAATCCTTATCTGATGCAGGCTGGGGTGCTGCTCGCGGGTCTCGATGGGATCGAAAACCAGCGTGACCCGGGCAAACGGCTCGACATTAATATGTACAGCGAGGGACAAAACCTACGCCGCGTCCGTAAGCTGCCGCTCAATCTTCTCGATGCCATTCGGGTTTTCGACAAGAGCAAGATCGTACGGGCTGGCTTTGGCGACGAGTTCGTTGATTCCTACGTTAAGCTCAGACTCGACGATTGGCAGAGTTACACGACCTCCCTCACACCGTGGGAGCGCGATCACACGCTGGATTGCTAATTCAGCCGTTGGTCGATTCAGCAGATTGGCCGAAGTGTCACCCGGCATGCGGCACGCAGCAAGCTCTCTAGAACACAGGCGACGGTCAATGAGGGCGCAACGCGCTCTCAATAGACCACACAATGTCAACTCATCGCAGGATAGATACACGTAAATGACAGCAAAGATAATCGACGGTAATGCTATCTCGGCGGAGATAAAGAACGAAGTTAAAGCCGGAGTGGAAGAACTCAAGAACAGAGGCGTAACCCCTTGTCTGGCAGCAGTGCTTGTCGGCGATGTTCCGGCATCGCAAGTTTACGTACGAACCAAGAGAAAAGCCTGCGCCAAGGTGGGCGTAGCCTCTGTCCAACATACACCGCCGGCTGACATATCGGAGCATGAGTTACTGAAACTCATCGACGAACTCAATGCCGATCCGACAGTCCACGGCATACTTGTGCAGTTACCGCTGCCTGATCACATTGATGAAGCCAAAGTGATTGAACGTATGTCCCCAGCGAAGGATGTGGATGGTTTTCATCCCGTTAATGTGGGTAAGCTGGTGATCGGCCTAGATACTTTCAGATCTTGCACGCCAGCTGGCGTTCAGGAGCTACTGATCCGCAGTGGCATTGAGATTGCTGGCAAGCACGTAGTGATCGTTGGCAGGAGCAACATCGTCGGCAAGCCGATGGCGAATATTCTTATCCAGAAAGCAAAGAATGCGGACGCGACCGTAACTGTCTGTCACAGTAGAACGAAGAATTTGGCGGAGGTAACGCGACAAGCCGATATAGTGATTGCAGCAATCGGACGACCGCAGATCGTCGACCGTGACATGGTGAAAGAGGGAGCTGTTGTGGTGGACGTTGGGATAAACAGAGTCGATGATCCTTCGTCAGAGAAGGGATACAAGTTGGTCGGTGATGTGGATTTCGCGTCCGTAAATGAAGTAGCGTCGGCAGTCACCCCCGTACCTGGTGGCGTTGGGCCGATGACCGTCGCTATGTTAATGGTAAATACATTAAAGGCGGCCAGAATGACATTAAAAGCTGAGAGTTCGTGATAGCTCGGAAGGCTTTTCTCAATCTATCTCCAAAGCGCGGGGTCTTCTGAGTCACGAAGACAGAAACGGCATGTCGGAAACTGCGTTCCATTACGACCCGAGACGGCTGAACCATCGAATCGGCGCGAGCGTGGCGACGTTGGCGATAGTGCTGTTAATCGCGATGCTCTTGCCGGATGCGTCTGCACTCCTGCTCGCACTGCTTGTGGTCGGTTTTATCGTAGTCTTGTTGCAGATATTTCGCTTTCAGCGTCTACGTGCCAATCAGGGGCCAGCAATAACGCTTAGTGATGAGGGGCTCGATGTGACTGCCTGGGGCTTGGGTGTCGTGCCTTGGTCCGAAATCAAGAGCGCGCGGCGAGTTGCGCGAAGCAATATCCAGGTGGTGTTCAAGCACCCACAAGAGTGGAAGGGCAAGATGACCCTGCTTAAGCGCGTGCTTGGCGTGCTCGAGACAGTGTTCGGTACGGGCAGCTTCACCATCGACGGTGGGTTGCTGAAGGATGGGCCTCATGCAGTGTTGAAAGAGATCCAGGCACGGCTTGGCAGGGGTGAGACGGGATTTTGACCTAGCGGTGTTGCCGAAGTCGGGGCACACGATCAATCTGGAAGAGCCCGACGCGTTTAACCGCTCTGTCAGCGATTTCTTTGCTGCCGTGGAAGCGAATAGGCAGGGCGCACGCGATCCCATCCCAGAGCAGTGGCGGACAGCCTGATGGGCATCAAATAAATGAGTCGGGTGTGTTATGGCTGAGTCTTATGATGCGGTGGTGATCGGCGGTGGCGTGATGGGGCCGTCGGCTGCTTTTCACCTAAAGAGGCTGGGAGCGGGTAACGTCGCGCTGCTTGAACGCGGCCGGGTCTGCACCGGCGGTACGGCTAAGTCGTGTGCCATCATCCGCACCCATTATTCGATCCCAACGAACACAGCCCTCGCTGTCAAAAGCCTGGAAGTGTTTCGCCACTTCGCAGACGTGTTAGGAAACGGCGCGGACTGCGGTTTCGTCAAGTCGGGCTACATCATCGTCGCCCCCGAGGGTGAGAAATCGGAGAAGCTGAGCACGAATCTCGCCATGCAAGCGCAGGTCGGTGCCGACACGCGAGAGATCTCAAAAGAGGAAGCGCGGGAGCGTCACCCACTGCTTGATCTCAACGACGTCGGTCTCGTCGGCTATGAGCCCGATTCCGGCTATGCCGATCCGTATCTGACGGCGACCGGTTTCGTTAGCGCGGCGAGGCGGCTAGGGGTAACGGTCAGGACCGATTGCCCGGTCACCGGTCTCGTGCGCGAGGGCAACAGGGTGGCCGGCGTGCAGACCACGCATGGTGACGTGGCCGCCGGCGTGGTTTTGAGTCTCATCGGACCGTGGACGTCGCAGCTGGCCGAGTGGGCCGACGTGACGTTACCACTCGAGGTGTCACGCCACATCGTTCTTACCTTTCGTGCCGCGGAGCCGTACGGGAAAATGCTTCCGATCGTCAAGGACTTGACCACGGAGAACAAAATGTACTTTCGCCCTACCACGGGTGGTGTGGTGCTCGTCGGCACGGGTGATCATGGCGATCCGCTTGAGACGCCAGACAAGATCGACGACAACGTCGGGCTTGATTTCATTACCCATCAAGGCAGCCAGATCGCACATCGCATGCCGAGCTTTGAACAAGCCGAGTTGGTTGAGTCATGGACCGGACCCTATGACATTACCCCCGACTGGAACCCGGTGCTGGGCCCGATCCCCGGTGTTGAAGGTCTGCACGTCGGCTACGGCTTCTCAGGCCATGGCTTCAAGCTCGCGCCGGCTGTCGGCCGCGTCCTGGCCCAATCGATCCTTGGCCAAACGACGGATGTAGACATTCGCCCTTACCGGCTCAGCCGGTTCGATGAAGGAGAGCTGTTAACGGGCAGCTACGGCATCGGTTCAATATCTTAAATCGTGAGTCGTTAATCGTGAGTCGTGAGGGGTAAAGGAACGTAGCCATGCCATTTGGTCTTTTGAAATACGGGCTGTCGCGGGAGTATCCCGCACGTCGTGACATTCCACCGCCGAAGGATCTGAAGCAATCGTATGACGTCATCATCATCGGCGCTGGTGGGCATGGGCTCGCAGCCGCGTACCACCTTGCTAAGGATCACGGGATTACCAACGTCGCCGTGCTCGATAAGGGTTATCTCGGCGGCGGCAATACCGCACGTAACACCACCGTTATCCGCGCCAACTACATCACGCCGGAATCGGTTCGCTTTTATAAGGAAAGCCTTGATCTCTTTCGGAACCTGTCAAGCAAGCTTGACTACAATCTTCTCTACTCGCAGCGCGGTCAGCTGACGCTCGCCCACTCGGACGCGAGTCTGCGCACCTTCCGGTTACGCGCGGAGGTGAACAAGCACCTCGGTGTGCGCTCCGAGATGGTGGATCGCCAACAGATCAAGGAGCTCGTGCCCTGTCTCAATATGGACGAGGACATGCGCTATCCAATTCTCGGCGGCTTGTGGCACGCCGACGGTGGCCTCTGCCGGCACGATGCGCTCGCTTGGGGTTACGCACGTCAGGCCACGCGCATGGGTGTCGAGGTACATCAACGTACCGAGGCTATCGGCATCCTCAGAGAAAACGGGCATGTCGCGGGCGTCAAGACCAATCGCGGCACGGTGCGCTGTGGCGATGTCATCCAGGCAGTGGCCGGCTCGAGTTCACTGGTCGCGGCGATGGCGGGATTCAGACTGCCGATCCGCACTTATCCTTTGCAGGCGATGGTCACCGAGCCCGTCAAGCCGTTTCTCGACCCGCTGGTGAGCTCGGCTGCACTGCACGTGTACTTCTCACAGAGCGCGCGCGGCGAGATTGTCATCGGCGGCGGTAGTGACCCGTACGAGCTTTACTCCACGCGCTCGACGCTAGACCTTAAAGAGAGCCTCATCGCGCACGGACTCGAGCTCTTCCCGTTTCTTGCCGAGGTCAAGCTGCTGCGCCAGTGGGCTGGGATCACCGACATGACCCCGGACTACAGCCCGATCATGGGTGAGAGCCCGGTGCGAAACTACTGGCTCGATGCCGGTTGGGGCACCTGGGGCTTTAAGGCCACGCCGGTATGTGGCAAACGCATGGCCGAGACGGTAGCGACCGGCCGCGTGCCAGACATTCTCCATCCCTTCCGCCTCGGCCGCTTCACCACGTTTGACTTGGTAAACGAAGCGGGCGCGACTGCGGCGAGCCATTAACAACGGGCGCGCGCCATGAAAATCATGCCCTGCCCGCTAAACGGCCCACGCAACATCCTGGAGTTTGTCTGCTTTGGTGAGGTGAAGCAGATGCCGGATCCCAATGCCTCTAGCGACGAGGCATGGGCAGACCATGTCTGGTTTTCAAACAACCCCGCCGGCGTGGTCCGAGAGTGGTGGTGTCACGTTCCGACTGCGTACTGGTTCATCGCCGAGCGTAACACCGTCACCGATGAGATCGTGCGCACCTATCCAGCGACTGAGCTGTTTATAGAGCGCGTTACCTTCAAGCCGAAGGAAGACGGTGCATGAGCAGTAAAGACGAGTCGGTTCTCCGGCGCAATGGCCGCACACCGCACGGCGGCCGACCGGCGCGCGCGGATCTCTCCGCTGAGAAAGGGGTAGAACGGGTCGTCGCAGGCGAGGGTCCCGCCCGCGGCTTGAATCGACTGCCGGCGCCCACCGGCTTGTTGGTCGACCGTGATAAAAAGATTTCCTTTCGTTTTGAGGATAAAGAGTACGCGGGGCTCGCAGGCGATACGATTGCGAGCGCGCTTGCCGCAAACGGAGTGTGGCTGCTGTCGCGCTCGTTTAAATATCACCGTCCGCGCGGTGTGCTGTCTATGGCGGGCCTCGAGGCCGACACCCTCGTGCAACTTGAGTACGAACCCAATACACCCGCAGACCGCTGCCCGATCACACCGGGTCTCGAGGTCTGGGGCCAGAACTACAGCGGTAGCTTAGAGACCGACCGCGACGAGCTGATCGGCAAACTCGGGCGTTTCCTGCCGGTGGGGTTCTATTACAAGGCCTTCTTCCGGCCAAAGGGGGTTTGGCAACGTGTTTGGGAACCGATAGTCCGGCGCAAGGCGGGTCTTGGCCGTGTACGGCTCGACACGCCGCACGGCTACTACGATAAGGCGTATGGTTTCTACGACGTGGCGGTAATCGGCGGTGGTCCGGCAGGCCTTTCGGCGGCACTTGCGGCCGCCGCCGCTGGCGCGGAAGTCCTGCTGGTGGAACAGCAACCGGTGCTCGGCGGCTCGCTCACTTACGCGCGGTTCGATACCGACGGCGTACGCGCTGCTGCCATGCGAGACGAGTTACTTAGTAAGGTCTATGACGAGTCCAACATCGAGCGGATGACCGATAGCATGTGCACGGGCTGGTTCGCCGACAACTGGCTGTCGATCGTTCGTGGCAACCGCCTCTATAAGGTACGCGCCAAGGAAGTTGTGCTGACGTGCGGTTCCATGGAGCAGCCGGCGATTTTCCGCAACAACGATCTACCCGGCATCATATTGGGATCGGCGGCGCAGCGGCTTATCCGTCTCTACGGGGTGTCGCCGGGCCGACGTGCCGTGGTGCTGACGGGGAACAGCGACGGCTATGCGGTCGCGCTCGATCTTGCTGACGTCGGGGTCGATGTGGCAGCCGTCGTCGATATGCGAACGCGGCCGGAACGATGTGCGCTCTTCAGCGCCGCGCGCGAGCGTGGGATTGAGATCATCAGCAGCCACACGGTCTACGAGGCCCATAGCAGCGGCCACCGTGTGAGCGCGGTGACGGTAGCGCGCATTATCGGCAAGGGACAATATGCGCGCGTTGGTCGTCTCATGGACTGCGACCTGCTGTGCATGTCACCGGGTTACACGCCGAGCTACCAGCTTGCGTTGCAGGCGGGTGCGAAGCTTCACTACGACGATAGCAGCGCGATCTTTTCGATCGACGGACTACCAAGAAATGTCCATCTCGCTGGCTCGATCCATGGCGTCTACGATCTCGATGCGGTGTTGGCCGACGGTCGCTATGCCGGGTGGGAAGCGACGATGGCGCTGGGGCTCGAGGCCGGTGAGGCCCCCTCCGTCCCCGATGACAACGGCGCGGTGGGATGTAACTTCCCGTGGCCGATCTTTCCGCACCCGAGCGGTAAAGAGTTTATCGACCGCGACGAGGATTTGCAGCTCGCCGATCTTGTTAACGCCTGCGCTGACGGCTATGCCGAGCTTGAGCTGGTCAAGCGGTACTCGACCGTCGGTATGGGCCCGTCGCAAGGACGTCACTCGGCGCTTGCCACCGCCCGCATCGTCGCCGACACCACCGGCCGCACGGTGGCAGAAACGGGTGTCACCACCGCCCGACCTCCCTACGTACCGGAGAAACTGGGTGTGCTTGCCGGCCGCAGCTTCGAGCCTGAGCGGCGCACGCCGATGCACCACCGTCATCTCGAAGCGGGGGCGCAGATGATGACGGCGGGACTGTGGTGGCGACCTGCCTATTACGGGCCCACGGAACGGCGCGACGACTGCATCCGTGATGAGACGCTGGCAGTACGCCAAGGCGTAGGCATCATCGATGTATCGACCCTCGGGGGGCTTGAGATCCGTGGACCGGATGCGGCCGAGTTTCTGAACCGCGTATACACGTTTGCCTATCTGAAACAACCGGTAGCACGAGCGCGTTATGTCTTGATGACCAACGAGGCGGGCACGATCATCGACGATGGTGTCGCCTGCCGCTTCCACGATCAGCATTTCTATGTGACGGCGACCACGTCCGGTGTGGAGAGTGTGTATCGCACCATGCTTTGGTGGAACGCGCAGTGGCGACTGGATTTGGACGTCACCAATGTCACCAACGCTTACGCCGCCATCAACATTGCCGGTCCCGGGTCGCGCCACGTGTTGTCTAAAGTGTGTGACGATGTGGACCTGTCTGCCGATGCCTTTCCTTATATGGGCGTGCGGGTGGGAACGGTCGCGGGGATACCGGCACGTTTTATCCGTATTGGCTTTGTGGGCGAGCTCGGTTTTGAGGTCCATGTTCCATCCTCGTTCGGCGAGGCCCTATGGGATGCACTGATGGAGGCTGGCCGTGATGACGGCATTAAGCCCTTCGGTATCGAAGCGCAGCGTCTGCTCCGATTGGAGAAAGGCCATATCATCATCACGCAGGACACCGATGCGATCACCTACCCGCACGAGGCAGACTTGGCGTGGGCGATTTCTCGCAAGAAACCGTTCTTCGTTGGCGGCCGCTCCATTGAGCTGCGCTTGCGCCATCCGTCAAAACGCAAGCTCGTGGGGTTTACCATCGACGACCCGACAGTACCGCTGCCCGAAGAATCGAACCTCGTGTTAAAGGGCGATCAGATCGTCGGTCAGGTGACCTCGGTGGGATGGTCAACCGTGCTTGAAAAGATCATTGGTCTGGCCTTTACCGCGGCCGATCAGTCTGAGCCGGGCGACCCGATCTATGTCAAGCTCACCAACCGCCGACTGGTTAAGGGCAGGGTCACGAAACTGCCCTTTTACGACCCGGAGAACAAGCGCCAGGAGCTGTAGGAAGTGGTAGAAACTAACGTTGCCCCGAACAGCCTGCCGCGCCGGACCTTTCTCTACCGGACCCTGGAGCGCGAAGGGGCGCACTTCGAAGAGGTCAACTCCACCGCCGCGGCTATGGACTACGGCCGCGCCGTTGGAGAAGAGATCGCGCAAGCGCAGAGCCTGGGGCTTGCCGACCTCTCGCCGCTGCCGCATACCGGGTTCAAAGGCACTGAAACCGTCGCTTGGTTACGCACGCAGGGGGTCGCCATCGGCGATGAGAACAACGCGGCCTGGGCGCAGACGGGCGGTGGGTTGGCCGCACGACTGGCTGACAACGAGATGATGATTCTCGGTGACATCAGCGGACAAGGTGATCTCTGCGAGCGGCTCGAGCGCGCCTGGTCGTACGAGGGGGCGCCACGTTGCTATCCGGTGCCGCGCGGTGATAGCTATGCGCGGTTTGTTGTCACGGGTGAGCACGCCGCGAAGATGTTTGCCAAGCTCTGCGGTGTGGATCTGCGGCCCAATAAGTTCCCATCGGGCGCCATCGCGCAGACCTCGGTGGCACGCATGTCGGTCATCGTCATACGCCATGACCTCGGCAAAACCCCTGCGTTTCATCTGCTATTTGACAGCGCCTCAGCGGA
>JBHIDJ010000049.1:0-20286 GCA_046760105.1 Acidiferrobacterales bacterium
TTTCTGCAGAACGTCTTCAACCAACAAGTCTACCGCGAGGTCCACTACGAACTCTCAGCGCCGGTACTAAAAAAACTGGCGGAGCACAAGATTCCGATTAGCGCCTTGCAAGACTTAAAGGGTCAAGAGTTCAGCTCGGGCGTGACGTTTTTGGACGCGCTACATGAGAAACGGTCACTCACCGAGCAGCAGGACAGGGCGGCGTTACATTATGCCGAAATCGGGAGGTTTGTGATCGACCCGGAAAAGATCCACAAGCTTGATACTAGTTGGTTGACATCATCGCAGTTTGCGGCGATCCGCGAGCTCTCGGAACAGACGTTTAGATACAAGTGGCGGTTTGCCGAGGCCCTTGCGCAGGGAAGTGAGGAATGGAGGCTTCGTGCAGATGGCAAAGTGCATAAGCTCTATAACAAAGAGCTCAAGAGGAAGCTTGACTATGTCTACCGTACGTTTAGCGTGAACGGGTAGGTGTTTGCCTGTGTCAAAGTGACGACTTTGCCGCTGCATCGGGTCCCCTACAGGGTTTGAGCGAGGGCGGGAAAGCCTACATAATCAGGGCACGTCTAGCGCATTGACTGGCGTTTACCAAAACATGGCTGGGCACACCAGGCTGCGTGCTTTGTAGCCGTTCTACGTGCCGATGTTGAAGAGAGGTGGTGATGGCTAACGACCTTCCAACGCATGCGCAAGTAGTCATTGTCGGCGGCGGCATTGTCGGCTGTAGCGTCGCCTATCATCTGACTAGGCTCGGGTGGAAGGACGTTGTTTTGCTCGAGCGCAAGTCGCTTAGCTGCGGTACCACCTGGCATGCAGCGGGGCTCGTCGGCCAGCTTCGCGCCACCCATAACCTGACCCGGCTTGCACAATACACCTGCAATCTGTTTCGCACACTGGAAGAGGAAACCGGACAGGCCACCGGTTTCAAACAAAACGGCTCACTCGCCGTCGCGCCCAGCCACGCGCGCTTTGAAGAGCTCAAACGCGGTGCATCGATGGCGCGCTGCTTCGGTCTTGAGGTGGAGGTGATTACCCCGAGTGAGGCCCGCGAACTGTATCCCTTGTTGAACATAGAGGATTTAGTCGGCGCGGTATTTCTTCCCAAAGACGGTCAGCTCAATCCGTTCGACGTGGCCCAGGCGATCGCCAAGGGCGCAAAGATGGGCGGAGCAGTTATCTTCGAGAACACCAAGGTTACGGGTATCCACCGCAACGGAGAGCGGGTGACGGGTGTTGCCACCGAACGGGGCGACATCAAGGCCGAGTACGTGGTCAACTGCGGTGGCATGTGGGGTCGGGAGATCGGCCGGATGTGTGGCGTCAATGTGCCGCTACATGCTTCCGAGCATTTTTACATTGTCACCGAGCCGATGGAGGAGGTGACACCGAATCTTCCTTCGCTCCGGGACCCCGATGGCTACACCTATTACAAGGAAGACGCTCGCAAGCTCCTGATCGGTGCCTTCGAGCCGACTGCCAAGCCTTGGGGCATGGACGGTATTCCGGAGAATTTCGCCTTCGACCAATTGCCCGACGACTTGGACCACTTCGAGCCGGTGCTTCAGAATGCAATGCACCGTATCCCGGCGCTACAAAAAGCCGGCATCCAATCGTTTTTCTGTGGACCCGAAAGCTTTACCCCTGATGATCGTTATATCCTGGGCGAGGCACCCGAGCTAAAGAACTTCTTCGTCGCCGCCGGTTTCAATTCGATCGGCATCCAGTCGTCGGGCGGCGTCGGCATGGTGCTGGCGGAGTGGATCGTCAACGGTCATCCCCCCATGGATCTATGGGATGTCGACATCCGTCGCTGGCTGCCGTTCCAGGGTAACCGCCGTTATCTTCACGATCGCACGGTGGAGGGGCTTGGGCTTCTGTATGCCATGCACTGGCCGTTTCGCCAATTCGAAACCGCGCGCCCCGTTCGCACCACACCGTTCCACGACCGCTTGGCCGCACGTGGTGCCTGCTTCGGCGAAGTAGCTGGTTGGGAGCGGCCGAACTGGTATGCACCCGAGGGCGTCGAACCGAAGTATGAATACTCCTACGGGTGTCAGAACTGGTTTGATTATTCCGGCGCGGAGCATCGGGCGGTGCGCGAGGCAGTGGGGCTACTGGATCAAACCTCGTTCGCGAAATTCTTGCTACAGGGACGCGATGCTGAAAGGGTGTTGAACCGTGTCTGCGCCAACGATGTCTCGGTGCCTGTCGGCAAAGTGGTTTACACCCAGTGGCTCAACGAACGTGGCGGCATCGAGGCCGATCTCACGGTCACGCGATTGGAGGAGGACCGCTATTTCATTGTCACCGCTGCTACCTCGCAGACGCGGGATTTCACTTGGCTTCGACACCATATCGCGGACGACACACGGGCGGCGTTAACCGATGTCACCTCGGCGTACGCGGTTCTCGGTGTGATGGGCCCACGTTCACGAGAGCTGCTCGCACGGCTGACGAACGCTAACCTTTCCAATGAGGCCTTCCCGTTTGCAACGTCGCAAGAGGTCGAGCTTGCTTACGCCCTCGTTCGCGCGTCGCGCATCTCCTATGTGGGCGAGCTTGGCTGGGAGCTCTACATACCGACGGAGTTTGCACTTAGCGTTTACGATGCCATCGCCGCCGAAGGTGACGCCCTCGGCCTGCAATATGTCGGCATGCATGCCATGAACTCGCTGCGCATCGAGAAGGGTTACCGTCACTGGGGCCATGATATCACTGACGAGGACACACCGCTGGAGGCGGGGCTTGGTTTCGCCGTCGCCTTCGATAAGGAAGGTGGTTTCATCGGCCGCGATGCGCTCCTGCGACAGCGGGAGACCGCCCTCAAACGCCGGTTGGTGCTGTTTGCACTGGAAGACCCCGAACGTCTGCTCTATCACGACGAACCTATCTGGCACGATGGTGAGATCGTTGGTCGCACGACGTCGGCGATGTTTGGGCACACGCTAGGGTGTGCGATCGGCATGGGGTATGTGGCAAACGAAGACGGTGTCAGCAAGGAGTTTGTCGAGTCGGGATCGTACGAGATCGAAATCGCCTGCGAACGCGTTCCAGCTCGTGCGTCGCTGCGCCCGTTCTATGATCCCAAAAGCGCGCGAGTTCGAATGTAGAGCAGCCTGTCGACGCGCATGAATCACGCGTACGGTTTGCCGCGGCTATGTGAGTACCAGTCCGTGGACGGGTAAGCCGCGGTGGAACTGGCGGCACTTATTCGCGTCGAGGAAAGCGGAAACCCGCGCGGTCGTCCGTCAAGCATAGATCCCCTGTGCGATTGGCACTCAAGGCGATACGACTCGTTCTGCCGCTAAGGTTGTCCTGCAAAATACGACTAGGCTAAAGTGAGCCATCTCCAGGCTCCGATAGAAGGGCGAAAACTATGGAACCGAGTATCTTTAAGTTCATACTTAAGTACAGTCGTAGGGAACAGATCCTGCTTTTGCTCGTTACCGCAGCGTCCTTACCTTTTCTGTACCTAACGCTCGAGCTTCCGAAGATCATCATCAATGAGGCCATCGGCGGAAGGGATTTCCCGCAGGAAGTTTTCGGTTATCAGCTCGAGCAGATTTCTTATCTGATGCTACTGTGCGGTCTGTTCCTGGCGCTTGTATTTATCAACGGAGGCTTCAAGTATTTCGTCAACGTCTACCGTGGGGTGGTTGCTGAGCGTATGTTGCGCCGGTTGCGCTATCAACTGTTCAGTCGCGTACTGCGGTTTCCACTGCCGCATTTTCGCAGGCAGTCGGAGGGAGAGATCGTTTCCATGATCACAGCAGAGGCAGAGCCACTGGGTGGTTTCATTGGTGACTCGATTGCATTGCCGGCTTTTCAGGGAGGAACACTACTCACTATTCTAGTTTTTATGTTCGTCCAGGACCCGATTTTGGGCGCGGCCGCTATCGCACTGTATCCGGCCCAGGCTTATTTTATCCCCAAACTGCAGCGTCGGGTGAATGCCCTCGCCAAAGACCGGGTCGTCAGGGTGAGAAAGCTGTCGGAGGGTATCAGCGAAGTGGTGACAAGCATTCAAGAGGTGCATGCCCACGATACCTCACGATTAGAACTCGCGCATTTTTCCGAACGCATGGGCGGTATCTATGGTGTGCGTTTGCAGATCTTTCGCCTTAAATTCTTCATCAAGTTTCTCAACAACTTCATCGACAAACTGACACCGTTTTTCTTCTTCTCCATCGGCGGTTACCTGGTTATCCAGGGCGAATTGACGTTTGGTGCGCTGGTAGCCGTACTCGCTGCCTACAAGGACATCTCTTCACCCTGGGCGGAACTACTCAAGTATTATCAGATCAAGGAGGATACGCGCATCAAGTACGAGTTACTGGCGGAGACCTTCGAGCCTCCCGGTATGATGGAAGAACGCCTGCAAGCCGAAGAACCTGAGAAGTTCCCAGTTTTGTCTGGCGACGTCATTGCAACCAATCTAAACCTGAGAGAAGAAGACGAGCTCGACACCGGGTTGGTAGTCCGGGCGAGCTTCAGATTCGATCTCGCTCAGCGTGTCGCCATATTGGGGAAGGGAGGGAGCCACAAGGAGCGCCTGGCGCCGATACTCGCTGGGGTGAGAAAGCCGCTCGCCGGAAACATTACTGTCGGCAACATCGCACTTACCGAGTTGCCGGAGACGGTAACGGGGCGGCGGGTCGCTTATGTGAGTCAAGAGACGCGGCTGCGCTCTGGTAGCTTGCGCGATAATCTGTTTTACAGCTTGAAGCATCGCCCAACACGTCCAGCCGAGTACGGCGAGGAGACCCGTCAGCACCGCGAGCAGAGTCTTGTCGAGGCAGCGCTTGCTGGAAACTCCGTGCACGACATCAACGCCGACTGGATAGATTACGACGCGGCAGGGGTAGCGCGATCCGACGAGCTGTCCGACAGGGCCATTGACGTGTTGACGATGGTCGACATGGACCGGGATGTCTACCAGCTCGGTTTCAAAGGCACGATCGATCCGGATGAGCGACCCGAACTTGCGGAACGGATCCTTGTAGCCCGCCAGGCACTGCGAGACAGGCTAAAGGACCCGAAGATTGCTCCCTTGGTCGAGTTGTTCGATCGGGATGCGTACAACGACAATATGTCGATCGCAGAAAATCTGCTTTTTGGCACCCCGCGCGACAAGAAATTTGACATCGAACACCTTCCAGCCAACAGTGATGTTCGCGACGTACTGCAACAGACTGGCCTGCTAGAGGATTTCATCGTTATGGGGCGCAAGCTGGCGGAGATTATGGTGGATTTGTTTGCCGATGTGGCGCCTGGTAGCGAGCTTTTTGAGCAATATAGCTTTATACGTGCTGATGATTTGCCGACTTTCCAAGAGATCCTCGCGCGGACCGAGGCCATGACACCCCAAGACTTTGCGGCCGAGGATCGTACGATGTTGATGTCTTTGCCGTTTAAGCTGATCCCGGCGCGGCATCGTTTGGGTCTGGTTGACGCGCCCATGCAGGAACGGCTGCTGCAGGCGCGCCACGCATTGGCCGAAAGGCTCGGGCGAGACACCCGCGCAGTAGAGTTTTTTGACCCGGCAAGATATAACTCGGCAATTTCGATACAAGATAATATCCTGTTTGGACGGTTGGCCTACGGCAAGGCTCGCGCTGCACCTGAAGTCGGGGCGCTCACGAGCGATGTGGTGAAAAAGCTGGGGCTTGATCGCGCGGTGACGGAGGTGGGGCTTGATTATCCGGTTGGGATCGCGGGCAGCCGCCTGAGTGCTGTGCAACGCCAGAAGATCGCCATCGCCCGCGCCATACTCAAGCGCCCCGATTTCCTGGTCATCAACGCAGCCACCGCGGCCATGGACGGCGCTACCCAGGAGAAGATAATGAAAAACCTTTTCCGGGAACTTATGGGCCGCGGCTTGATCTGGGTGCTGCAGCGTGCGAGTCTTGGTAGCGAATTCGACCACGCGCTTGTTCTCGAGGATGGCAAGGTGGTCGAGCAGGGCCCGTTCGGGGATTTGGACAAGCCCGGTACTGTCCTGCAACAACTGGTGGTGGCCGGTTAATGGCCGGCCCAGGAGGTCGTCGTGGCGCTGCTTAAAGAAGCTGAATGCCTGCGCAAGGTCCCCATGTTCACCAAGCTTGATCCGTCAAAGCTCAAGCTGTTGGCGTTCACAAGCGATCTGCTGACTTTCGAAGACGGAGAGGTGCTGGTCCATGAAGGGGATCCGGCCGATTGTGCGTATGTCATCATAAGCGGGGGAGTGGATATTCTTGCGCCGACTGATGCGGGAGATGTAGTAGTCGGTACCCTGGGCGAGAATGAACTTTTCGGTGAGCTCGGGGTGCTGACCAATGAGCCGCGCATAGTGACGTTGCGGGCCAGGGGGCGGCTCGAAGCTCTGCGTATCACGGAAGAGATGTTTCTCCAGCTGGTGACCGCAAATCCAGAAGTTGCGCTTGACGTCATGCGCCAGTTGAGCGAAAAGCTGACCCGAAGCCACAGACAGGTCGAGGCGTTGCAAAGCGAGCTCCATCGGGGCGAATCTTCTCAAACGGATTAGTCCCGCCAGCGTTGATCTAATCAAACGAGCGGGCATCATGGAGCGCAAAGCAGCGGTTGGTTAGGCCTTTGACCAGCGGCATACGGGATCCACTGCGCCAAAATTGCTCCCCTCAAGCACTCAAATGATAAATGCGCCAATGTCGGTGAAAATCGCAAAGATGCGAGTGGCTTTGGCTGCAGCGTCCAAACTAAACTCTATATGTAGGTCAGTGAGACGACCGCGCTTTGAGAAGGAGACCTTTGCGTTGCTTCCTTGGCGCTATGGTCCTAGACAACTTGTTGTATGAGCATGACAAGAGAACGCTTCGGCGCATTGTGGAACAGGTGCCTGGTTGACCGCGCTGTGGCGCAACCTGGACCGGTTTATGAGGAACTGGTACAGCGATACTCGGAACCTCATCGGCACTACCATACCTGTAATCACATCAACCATTGTCTGAAACAGCACGACTTGGCAACTGATTTCATGGACGATCCCGACGCGGTCGAGATGGGACTTTGGTTTCACGACGCCATTTACGATCCATATGCCTCGGATAACGAGTTAAGGAGTGCCAAACTCTTTGCCAATCTGGTGGATGACCATGTTCCCCCGGCCTTTCGACGAAGTGTTTATGATCTGATCTTGGTTACGGTGCATCCGGAACAACCGAAACGCCTAGATGAACAGTTTATGGTTGACATCGATCTGTCGAGCTTTGGCTTAGCTTGGGAGGCATTTAAGCGGGATAGCAACGCGGTGCGTGCAGAAAAACCTCACGTTTCAGACGAGCAATTTTTTCGGGGCCAGGTCAAGTTTTTACAATCATTGCTTGACCGGCCGACGTTTTTTTTCACCGACTTCTTTCGCGCGCGCTACGAAACGACAGCTAGAAGTAACATCACACGTTATATCGAAGACTTGCTCGTGCAGGGTTACGGCTGACCCAAGGTATTGGCCCGCGCTAGGGTGCAGGCAGCGTATAAATAGTGGTGGGGGTCTTTCTACCCCGCACCTGTACTTCACCGATTCGTTTGAACGGGAATCGATCCCACCCCGCGAGTTCAGCCGTCGTCTCAGACACAAGCAAGCGCGTCCCGTATTCTTTATTCAGCTGCTCTAGTCTTGCAGCTAAGTTCACATCGTCTCCGTGCACCGTATAGCCGAGCCGGTTACCAGTCCCCACCAGCCCACCGACGACAGTTCCACTATTGATACCTATACGGGATTTCAGTGTTATGCCGTCCCCAAAAGTGCGGTTCTCCAGCGCCGTTTGGATTTCAATGGCTGCACGCAACGCATTGGCGGCATGATCTGGGTGGGCTTCGGGTAGGTTAAAGCTCGCGAGGATGGCGTCTCCCTGGAATTGATTGACAACACCGTTGTAGCGCTCAATGGGTTCCACTACCACAGCGAAGTATTCATTCAGCGTGCCGATCAGCTGTTCCGGCGAAAGTGACTCGCTGATCGTCGTGAATCCCTCTATATCGGTAAACAGGATTGTTGCTTGACGCACCTCGCCCTGGCCGGCCTCCACGCGCTTCTCAGATGACCGCACCTGCCTGACGACCTCGGTCGGCACAAACCGGGAAAGGTCTTGTGCCGTGCTGCTGTCGACGACAGATTGGATCAAGAGTCGACGGGCACGTGTAAGCGCGACCGCTAGAATCGCGGTGACGATAAGAATGGAAATAATCTTGTCGAATTCTGCCCCGAGCAATATGCTGTTAGACGTCATGTATTCGACATAATCGCGTGTAATCATAGGGTCTTGCGGGTCGACGCTAATCACATACCAGACCATGGCGAGCCAACCCGCCGCCGCTACCAGACCGGCAACAATCACGAAGCGCGCTTGAAAGCGTAACGCCCGTAACGCGATGAAGATAAATACGTACAGCAGAGTGGGTGCTTTCAGGTAGAAGGAAGCTGGTTGTTTATATTGCAGGTGGAAGCTCCAGATCAGTCCGAGTAACAACAGCATGTCAACCACGACCGAAAGGTAAAGCATCCAGTCAGGTAAGGGCCGGTTGAGGGCGAACGTCAGCCGCAGAACGGTAAACACCAAGTAGGTAGCTAGCGCCCAGGGCACGGGTGCGAATTCTGCCTCTTCGGTAAAGGTCTTCGGCGCCAACGTGTAGAGGACGGCAAAGGTGACAACCACGCCCAGTTGGACCCAGCCGATTAGCACCTCACTGGATTGTTGTTGGCGTCGGATAGTCTCCCGGACCCGCGGCGGCAGCTGCACATAGTCAGAGCGTGCGACCAACCGCTGGAGGTAATGTTTGATGACTTCGGCCAACGTGATTCCTTGTTCTTAGGGATGCGCGAGTACCGCTTGGGAACTTAGACCGCATCCCGTCCGTATGTTTCAAGCCGCTCGCCGCGAGTTCTCTGCGCCCTCAGCGTATTAACATGCGCCATCTGACGCCCTGGGCTAGACCCGGCCGAGCTTGGCAAGATTATTCCATCCAAGCAAGGAAACATGCTCGCGACGCCGCAAATCGTTGTTTTTCGTGGCCGAACCGCGGCGACGCCCCGGGTCCCGAGAGCACATCGGGCCAAGCGACAATCGTGATATTGCTGAGACATTTTTGCAACCGTCGGGTATATTTGACAGTCTGTCCACCACGGGAGCACACCGGGACATGCGACAAAACACGAAGAACTCCCGGGTTTTGATTTATAGCCACGACACCTTTGGATTAGGGCATTTACGCCGATGTCACACCGTCGCGCAATCGCTGGTCGCACGGCGTAAAGGGCTTTCTGCACTAATATTATCGGGGTCGCCCATTATCGGGAATTTCGACTTCAAGACACGAGTAGACTTCGTGCGGATACCCGGTGTTATCAAGCTACGCAACGGCGAATATTCCTCGCTAAATCTCGACATCGATATCGGAGAAGTGCTGGAGATGCGCGCCTCGATTATCCAGCACACAGCGAAGGTTTTTAACCCCGATCTATTTCTCGTCGACAAGGAGCCGCTGGGGCTACGCGGCGAGATCTACGACACCCTTCAAATGTTGAAAGTGGCGGGTACCCGGTGCGTGCTTGGTCTGCGCGATGTAATGGATGAGCCGGAGTTGCTTGCGCGCGAATGGCGCCGCAAAAATCCGGTGCCCGCGTTGCGTGACCTCTACGACGACGTTTGGGTTTATGGCCTGCCGCAGATCTGTGATCCGCTGGCGGGCATAGATCTTCCGCAGAGCGTGAGGCGTAAGATTACCTACACCGGCTATCTCAGGCGCCACTTGCCAAACAACGGCGACGTCTCCGCTGAGCCTCACTTCGACGAACCTTATGTCCTGGTCACCACAGGTGGTGGCGGTGACGGCGCGCACCTCATCGATTGGGCGCTGCGTGCCTACGAGACGGATCCGGAGATACCTTATGCGGCCCTATTAGTGCTTGGCCCTTTCATGGGCCCCCGGCGCCGCGAGAAGTTTCGCAAGCGGGTCGCACGGCTAGCGCGGGTGAAAGCCATTACTTTCGATGCCCATGTGGAATACCTCATGGCCAACGCTGTGGGCGTGGTCGCGATGGGTGGGTATAACACCTTCTGCGAGATAATCTCCCTGAACAAACGGGCCATCATCGTGCCCCGGAGGAGTCCCCGCATGGAGCAGTATATCCGGGCGTCCCGCGCCCAGGAGCTGGGCCTGGTGAGAATGCTAACGGATGAGGACAACCGGGATCCGCGGCGCATGGCCGATGCCCTGCGTGGGTTGGCAGCACAGAACCAGCCTTCGGACATCGTCATACCGGGGTTGCTCGACGGTCTCGACAACATCCACCGACTGGTGGATGGCTGGGTGAGTGAGGGGCCGAGGGCGGCGGTCAGCGTCGCCAGCCAAGGTCTATGAATCGCGCCTATGCTTGGGACTGTCGCCTTCGTTCTAAAGGGCTATCCGCGGTTGTCAGAAGCATTTATCGCTCAGGAAATTCGTGCCCTTGAAAAACGCGGCCTGGACATCCGCATCTTTTCGCTGCGACGCCCGAGCGACCCTCACACCCACCCGGTTCATCGGGAGGTTAAGGCGCCGGTCGTTTATTTACCCGAGTACTTGTACCGAGAGCCGATTCGGACGTGGCGCGGGTGGCGCGCCGCTCGGCGCCGACCCGGTTATCGTGCTGCCGTGCACGCCTGGCTGCGGGATTTTTTTCGCGACCCGACGCCAAACCGCGTGCGCAGATTCGGTCAGGCCCTGATCCTGGCCCGGGAGTTGCCCGAGGACGTGCGCCATTTGCACGCGCACTTTCTGCATACACCCGCGTCGGTCACTCGGTACGCCGGTTTATTGACCGCCCTGTGCTGGAGTTGTTCTGCTCACGCCAAGGATATCTGGACCATTCCTGATTGGGAGAAACGCGAGAAGCTTGCCGAGTGTCGGTGGGCGGTGACGTGTACATCGGTCAATTTTGAACACTTGAGGCAGCTGGTCTCGGTTCCAAATCGCGTGGAACTACTATATCACGGCCTCGATTTCGCGCGGTTTCCCCCACTGAAGGGCAGGCGGCCCAGGCGGAATGGAAGTGCTTACGGAGAGCCCGTCATTATCCTTTCCGTCGGCCGCGCCGTTGAGAAAAAAGGGTACGACGACTTGCTCGAAGCGCTTGCCGCATTGCCACCCGAGCTTAACTGGCGATTTGTGCATATCGGCGCAGGCCCGTTGCTAGCTCGTCTGAAGGCATGCGCGAGCGCCTGTGGCATAGCGCAAAGGTTATCGTGGTTGGGAGCCCAGCCGCACGACGAAGTTCTACGGCAATATGTAAAAGCCGATCTGTTCGTGCTCGCCTGCCGCGTGGCACGGGACGGGGACCGCGACGGATTGCCGAACGTACTACTGGAGGCGCAAAGCCAGGGCTTGCCTTGCCTCTCCACGGGTGTCTCCGCCATACCGGAGCTGATCGAAGACGGCGTCACGGGTTTGTTGACGGAGCCACGAGACACCGCAGCGCTCAGTGCCGCGCTCGCGCGACTTATTGCTGACCCCGAGATGCGCGAGCGCCTTGGCGAGGCAGGCAAAAGACGTGTCAATGAGCACTTCTCGTTCGACACCGGAATCGACCGCCTGGCGACAACTTTGCAACTGGCCTTGCAGGGGGCGCACCCGTGAGGGTCGCTTTCTATGCACCAATGAAGGCGCCCACTGATCCCGCCCCCTCTGGCGATCGCAAGATTGCGCGTCTGTTCGTCCGTGCCCTTGATGATGCAGGTCATGAGGTGATGCTGGTTTCACGTTTCCGCAGTTGGGAAGGGGCGGGCGACGGAATCCGCCAGCAACGCCTGCAAGATATCGGCTGTCGGCTGGCGGAGCGCCTGCTGCACCGCTATCGCACACGGCCAACCGAGCGTTGGCCAGAGGCGTGGTTCACCTACCACCTGTACCATAAGGCGCCCGACTGGTTGGGGCCCTGCGTGAGCCGCAATCTCGGTATTCCCTATGTCGTCGCAGAAGCCTCCTATGCGCCCAAGCAGGCCGGCGGGCCATGGGCGATCGGTCACGAAGCGGCCGGCGCCGCGATCGCCCAATCGGCGGCGATTATTGCGCTCAACTCCACCGATACCCCTTGTGTTTTGCCGCTGCTGGACAGCCCGCGTCGCGTGGTCTCCCTGAAGCCTTTCCTAGATACCAGCGAGTATCCGCTGCGGGATCGCCGTCGGGAGGAGCGCGTCGTACTGCAGGAGCGGTTCAGTCTGGACACAAAACGCCCCTGGTTGCTGACGGTGGCGATGATGCGCTACGGAAACAAGCTGTCTTGCTACCAGGTGCTCGGTCGCGTGCTCAAGTACATTACTGATCACCGCGTAGCCATGCTCATAGTTGGCGACGGACCCGCGCGCGCGGATGTGGAGGTGGCGTTGGCAGGAATAGACCAACATCAAATCGTATTTGCAGGCCTGCAGTCGCAAGACGAGCTGAAGGACTTCTATACAGCCGCGGACTTGTTCGTGTGGCCGGCTGTAGACGAACCCCTCGGCATGGCCTTACTTGAAGCGCAGGCGGCGGGTGTGCCTGTCGTTGCCGGCTGCAGCCGAGGTGTACCTGACATTGTTAGCGATCGGGTCAGCGGCCTGCTGGTGTCGCCAGGCGATGCGGAGGCGTTTGCGCAAGCCGTCGTGTCATTGCTTGAAAATCCCTCGCGGCTGAGCGAGATGGGGGCAGCCGCGAGAGAGCTCGCCATGCGCGAGCACGATATCGGTACGGCTGCAACGACGTTGGACCGGATTCTCGAGCACGTGCGAACAGGAGCGATGCCGTGATCCCGATACTATTGATTCGCCATGGGCCGACGGAATGGAGCGTCAAGGGGCGGATTCAGGGTCACACGGACGTGTCCCTCGGCGAGATTGGGCGCACGGAGGTTGCACGTTGGTCCGTACCGCAGGAGTTTCGGGGTTATGATTGGGTGGCAAGCCCGCTTGCACGCGCCATGGAGACGGCTCATCTTTTGGGTGCTCGCGACGCTTGTCCGGAGCCGCGTCTGATGGAAATGAACTGGGGACGATGGGAAGGGCGCACGCTCGCCGGGTTACGGGCGGCAAACGGTCAGGACATGACCAGCAACGAAGCGCGTGGTCTCGATTTTTGTCCCCCTGGCGGCGAAACGCCAAGAACGGTGCAAGCACGCTTTAGAGACTGGGTCGCGGATGTGGTTACTAGAGGTCGACCGGTGGCTGCGGTGACCCATAAGGGTGTCATCCGCGCTGCCTTGGCGATTGCCACGGGATGGGACATGACTAGCAAATCGCCGCATCGCCTGGATTGGTCGAGCGCCCATCTCTTTCAAGTCGGTGGCGACGGCGGGCTAACGGTGGACCGAATGAACATCACATTGGTAAGACCATGAAGCCAAGCCCGCATTTCTCACCACCTATCTACTGCGGGCGAGTATCTGCTCGCGCCTACGGCGTTGCACTCGAAAAATGTGCTCAACGTACTGTAAAGTACGCCTCCACGCATTTTCGCTCGCGCGCCTTGTATTCACGGGTATCTACACGCCCTCGCTACGACAGCCGGTGAGAAATGCGGGCTAGACGCGTCATGTGTTACGTCCAGCACCTCATGGGAACGGGCCATCAGTGGCGTGCTGCTGCCATCAGTCGCGCGATGTGTCAGCTCGGGATGGATGTTACTTACGTCTCGGGAGGATTCCCGGTTCCCGGCCTGGATGTCGATTGTACGAGGTCTGTGCAGCTACCCCCCACACGATCGGCAGATATGCGCTACAAGACACTGGTCGACGAGCGGGGGCTGCCCGTTGACGACGATTGGAAGGCCGTACGCCGATCCACCTTGCTGGAAACATTCCTCGAGTGCCAGCCCGACGTCTTACTCATCGAAACCTTTCCGTTCGGAAGGCGCTTGCTTCGCTTCGAGCTGCTCCCCCTACTGGACACCGCCCATGCATTGCGTCCCCGTCCGCATGTTGTTTGCTCGGTACGCGACATTCTGGAGAATCGACCCAAGCCGGGGCACAACGAGAAGATTGTAGATCTCGTGCACACATACTTTGACCTGGTGCTCGTGCATAGTGATCCCGAGTTTGTGCCGTTTCAAGCGAGCTTTCCGCTCACCGATTGCATTGCCCGAAAGCTTTGTTACACCGGTTTTGTCATGCGACCCAGGGGGGATAGTAAACCGGCAGTGGCTGGTACCGGGGAAGTGATCGTGTCGGCCGGGGGCGGCGTCGTCGGTGAACATCTTCTGCACACCGCCATGAAGGCGCGCCCCCTGTCCTCTCTGGCCCAAGTGCCATGGCGGATTCTGGTCGGGCACCATTTCCCGGCGACGCGCCTTGCGCGTTTGAGGGCGGGGGTTGCGGACGGGGTAATCATCGAACAGAACCGCCCCGATTTCGCGACACTCCTCAGACACTGCGCTGTGTCTATCTCGCAGGGGGGATACAATACTCTCTTTGAAGTGCTTGACGCCGGTGCCCGCGCGGTGGTCGTCCCGTATTCTGACGAGCAGCAAGAGGAGCAAGCGGTGCGCGCGCGGCTGCTGGCCGAGCGGGGTTTAATCGTTTTGGTGGACAAACACGCGCTTACGCCGTCTCGTCTCGCGCAGGCCGTGGATATAGCGAGTAACCGTCCACACCCGAAGCGGCCGGCGATCAACATGAACGGCGCGTCGACAACAGCCCATCTAATAGCCACGGTCATGGTTCAAAACCATAGCGCGGCCTCTTTGTAAATTGCGCGATATTGCTTATGGGTGGACGCTGGGCGCTGTTAGATCATGAGCTAGACTGTTGGGCAACGGTGGGGCGAGTGGCCACCTTCTGGTGGCGCGATGATGATGCTGTTCGCTGTACGCCGGCGCTTGATCGATTGTTGGCGCTGAGCAGGAAGATGGACGTGCCTATAGCCCTCGCTGTAATCCCCTCTCTTGCGCGTAGAGAACTCTCTCATTGCCTCGGCGCTTACCCGCATACAAGGGTACTACAACATGGTTATGCCCATCGCAACTACGCACCGGCGGGGATGAAGGCGACAGAGTTTGATCTGCACCGCCCACGTCGTCGTGTCATCGCGGAGCTCTTGCGCGGTAGCGAGCGACTCAATCGATTGTTTCCAGACCAGGTGTTGCCGATATTAGTTCCTCCCTGGAATCGAATAGATCGTGCACTATTATCGGAGCTCCCGCGACTCGGCTTGTCGGGGCTATCGACCTTCCGTGCTAGGGATACGACCGAGGCAGTCCCGGGCCTACGCCAGGCAAACTGTCACGTCGATCTGATCGACTGGCGGCATACGGGCCATTTTGTAGGCTGGGACAGGGCCTTGGGTGAGGTGGTGGCCCACCTCGAAGCACGCCGCGCCGAGCAGGTGGATCCGGACGAGCCTACAGGGCTGCTTACTCATCATCTCGATCATGACCGTGAGTGCTGGCACTTTCTCGAAGCCTTTCTTAATCGCACGCAGAAACACCTTGCTGTGCACTGGCTCGACGCACGTGAGGCAATGTGGCCGGCATGACGTATAGCTACCCGTTCAGCAGCGTTTCAGCAGACTATGCGCGCGCCGGAATCGGTCTACTTATTACGGGTGGCCCTGCCTTGTTGATTCCAACCGCCCCAACAGTACTCGTGATCCTCTCGCTGCTTGCGCTTGTTTTTCTCGGGTTCGGTATACAGACCGCACTTCGCCACCGTACACGCATCGGCGTTACCGACGAGGACATCACAGTGCTGCCGCGTGGCGTGCGCCTGCGCTGGAACGAGTTGACGGCCATGAAGCTGGACTATTATTCGACGGACAAAGAATCGAAGGACGGGTGGATGCAGCTAACTTTGAAGAGCGGCAAAAAGCGGCTGCGGCTCGATTCCCGTCTAGATGGATTCGTCGACGTCGCAGGCCGTGCGGTGGCGAGCGCAAAGTCAAAAGGGCTGGTCATTGACCCTACCTCAATGACTAACATCGCAGCGCTCGGCATCGATACGAATGGGAGTTCAACGAATGGGAGAGGAGTGTCCGATGGCTGATCCTCTCCTGCAAGTGCGCGATCTGAAGGTCGAGTTCTCGTTGTATGACGAGGGTGTGGTGCGTGCTGTCGACGGCGTTTCTTTCACCATCCGTGAAGGGTCCACGACCGCGTTGGTTGGCGAATCCGGTTCTGGCAAATCAGTGATAGCGCTGGCGATTATGGGGATACTGCCAAAGACGGCGCGTATCACGAGCGGTGAAATTCTGTTCAACGACCCCGAACACCGAAGTACGGGCAAGAGCACTTTATTGGATATCGCAAGATTGGATCCGGAAGGCGCACAGATGCGGATTATTCGTGGAGGGCGGATCTCCATGATCTTTCAGGAACCAATGACCTCACTTTCACCGTTGCATACAGTAGGCGATCAGGTAACGGAGGCAGTGTTACTTCACCGTGACGTGAGCAAGAACGAGACGCGCGAACTCGTCGAAGAAATGCTCGGCATGGTCGGCTTTCCGAATCCCAAGCGGGCGCTCGATACCTATTCGTTTGAGCTGTCCGGCGGACTGCGACAACGGGCAATGATCGCGATGGCACTCGTATGTCGCCCGGCACTGCTAATCGCCGATGAGCCCACCACCGCGCTGGACGTTACGATACAAGCGCAGATATTGAAGCTCGTCAAGGATTTACAGCGCCAGCTTGGCATGACGGTGCTACTTATCACCCATGACCTTGGCGTAGTCGCAAACATGGCCGAAGACGTCATCGTGGTCTACCACGGCGAAGTCATGGAACGAGGTAGCTTGATGGATATCTTTTCCGACCCGCGACACCCTTACTTGAAGGCGTTGATGCGTGCAGTACCGCGGATGGGAATGAAGCATGACGAACGCCTAACTCCCATTCGGGACGTCCCGCACACCACCGGTGGCTATCTTGCCGAGCGTGCCTCCTGGCCGGAGGAGGCCGATAGCGCGGCACTGCTGTTGCAGGTGCGGCACGTAAGCAAGTGTTTTGGGATTCGCAAGGGTACGTTTCTTGGCACCAAAGGCACACCTATCGTACAGGCACTCGACGACGTCAGTTTTAATATCGAACGCGGTGAGTGCCTTGGACTGGTCGGCGAAAGCGGCTGTGGCAAGACCACCCTGAGCAAAATTATCATGCGCGCAATAGATCCCGACGGCGGTGAGATCTATTACAACGATCGTGGCAATCGGTTATCGCTATTGTCACTCAGTGATAAGGACTTGATAGCATTTCGCCGTAAGATTCAGTTCATCTTCCAAGATCCGTTTAGCTCGTTGAACCCACGCATGACGACTTATGACATTATCAGCGAACCACTGATCATTCATGGTATCGGTGGTCGGGAGCAACACGCCATCATCGTCAAGGAATTGATGGCGCACGTAGGGTTGGATCCGCGTTTTTTGTCCCGGTATCCACACAGTTTTTCAGGTGGACAACGTCAACGCATTGGTATTGCTCGCACGCTCGCGTTAAACCCTGACCTGCTCATTTGTGACGAGCCGGTGTCTGCGCTCGACGTTTCCGTACAGGCGCAGATTCTCAACCTGCTAAAGGATCTGCAGTCGGAACTCGGACTCACCTACCTGTTCATCTCCCATAACTTGGCAGTAGTGGATTATATGGCGGACCGGATCGCAGTCATGTGTGCAGGCCACCTAGTGGAGATTGCACCTCGTGAGACGTTGTTCCGTAATCCCGTACACCCCTATACGAAAGCACTGCTCGCCGCCGTACCACGCACTGACCCCGGCCAGAGGCTTGATTTGAGTGCCTTGATGGAGGGCAGGGTGTCCGACCCCACTGCCTGGCCTGATCCGTTTGGCGTTGACGGCGCCGAACGGCCGGGATTTCTAGATCTAGGCGATGGTCATTTCGTGCGCGCGCGTAAATCATTAATTGCTGAGGCGCGAGTGTGACATTCCAATTATCAAAGGGTTTGGCTGTATCGATACCGCTGGCGGTGGTGGTTAGCGGAAGATCGCATCGGTCGACAAGATACCCTCTAGTTCGATGATCACAGTGCTGACGAGAAAAGCGAAAACAACTAAGAAAGCCTACTCCAAACGAAACAACAACAAACGCGGTGCACCCACCGCCAGTGGGTGTTAGGCCATGTTTAGTTTCTTGGTTCGCCGAGTACTGGTCATGATCCCCACCTTGCTGGTGATCAGCATCCTTATTTTTGGGATTATCCAGCTACCAGAAGGTGACTATCTCACTAGTTATATTGCCGAACTCGAGAGCCAGGGAGAGAAGGTTAGCAAGGAGAGAGTCGCCTTTCTACGCCAACAGTATGGCCTCGACAAGCCCTTTATCGCGCAGTATTTCACGTGGCTTATGGGCATGCTGCAGGGTGACTTCGGCTATTCCTTCGAATACCGTATCCCCGTTTCAGAGGTGGTAGGCGATCGGCTGTTCTTGTCTTTCCTACTCTCTTTTTCCACGATTCTGTTTACCTGGGTTGTTGCGTTTCCCATCGGCGTTTACTCGGCGACGCATCAATACAGCTGGGGCGATCACGGGCTCACGTTCTTGGGCTTTCTGGGCCTCGCGACCCCCAACTTCCTCCTGGCGCTGGTATTGCTTTACTTTGCCAATGTGGTGTTCGGCACATCCGTAGGTGGTCTGATGGATCCGGTCTACATTGACCAGCCGATGAGTTGGGGCAAGCTCTTGTCCGTGCTTGAACACCTATGGATACCGGTCGTGGTTATCGGGACCTCGGGTACCGCCGGCATGATCCGGCGCTTACGGGCAAATCTGCTCGATGAATTGCAGAAACAGTACGTGGTCACCGGGCGCGCCAAAGGGCTCCCGCCGTTCCGGTTGTTGATTAAATATCCGGTGCGCATGGCGCTTAACCCCTTCATCGCCGACATCGGCAGCTTGCTGCCCGAGGTCGTGTCGGGGGCAGCGATTGTGTCTATCGTTTTGTCTTTGCCCACGACGGGACCCATGCTTTTACGTGCCCTGCAAAGTCAGGATATGTATCTCGCAGGTTCGTTTCTTATGTTTCTCTCGCTGTTAACCGTAGTGGGCATGTTCCTCTCGGACCTCGCATTAGCCGTGCTCGATCCCCGGATCCGTCTATACGGGGGGCTGCGTCGATGACAGAGCAAAGCAATCCGCACAGCAGCAGTGCTGCAATAGAACATTTTGTCTCGACGGCACCGTTCGATCCGTACTCTATTGAACAGCTCACCCCGGAACAGGAACGCTATTACATGGCATCGCAGTGGCGCATGATGTGGTGGCGTCTAAAGCGACACCGGCTGGCGGTGGTGTCCGGGTTTATCTTGCTAGTGTTATATGCCTCTATTCTCGTGAGCGAGATCCTTGCGCCCTATCACCTTCACACGCGCCACACCGATTTCATCTATGCCCCGCCACAGAAGATCCACTTGTTTCACGAGGGGCGATTTGTGGGTCCTTTTGTTTACGGGTTCAACTACCGACTTAATCTGGAGGATCTGAAGCGCGAGTACAGCGAGGATACAAGCTCGGTACAGCCTCTGCGATTCCTCTGTCTAGCCGATGAGTATGAGCTTTGGGGTTTAGTTTCGGGGCGCTTCCATTTGCTGTGTCCGGCGCAGCGCGGGACATTGTTTCTCCTGGGCACTGACCGATTGGGTCGGGACGTACTCTCGCGAATCATCTATGGCGCGCGCATATCGCTGACCGTCGGCCTGGTCGGCGTTACCATCAGTTTTCTGCTCAGCATCACCCTAGGTGGACTGGCCGGCTATTACGGGGGTTGGGTGGATAATGTCGTTCAGCGGCTGATCGAAATCATCCGCTCCTTCCCAGCGCTGCCGCTGTGGATGGCGTTGTCCGCCGCGCTTCCGGTGACCTGGAGTCCCGTCGCGATATTTCTCGGGATCACCGTGATCCTTAGTTTAATTGACTGGACTGGGCTCGGGCGGGCCGTACGGTCTAAACTCTTGGCCCTGCGTGAGGAGGACTTCTGCACCGCCGCTGTGTTAATGGGTGCCCGGCCGTCCCGGGTGATCGGTCGCCATTTACTGCCGAATTTCATGAGCCACCTCATTGCCTCCGCGACCTTATCTATCCCCGCGATGATTCTGGGGGAAACGGCGCTCAGTTTTCTGGGACTGGGACTGCGCCCGCCGATTACTAGTTGGGGGGTGTTGTTGACAGAGGCCCAAAACATCAGCGCGGTAGCGCTGTACCCTTGGCTTATGTTGCCCGTCATACCTGTAATCGTGGTGGTGCTCGCCTTTAACTTCCTCGGCGACGGTTTGCGGGACGCGGCGGATCCATATAAGGCAGGTTAGCTCGCCGGTG
>JBHIDJ010000050.1:0-20212 GCA_046760105.1 Acidiferrobacterales bacterium
CAGTGCTCGTCGCCTTCGCGCTGGGAGGAGAGTATCTCCTGAGCGCATTGGGCATTGGGTTGCCCGCCTTTCGCATCGCGGGTGGTATTCTCCTTCTCTTGCTCGCAGTCGACATGGTATTTGCTCGCCACACGGGTCTCAGCGGGATGACTGCGAACGAGGACGAGGAGGCTCGCCAACGCGAGGACGTTTCTATCTTTCCGCTCGCCGTTCCTCTGATAGCCGGGCCCGGGGCTATGGCTTCAGCCGTTCTCGTCATGGGACAGGCACAAAGCAGCCTTAGCGGGCAGATGGTCGTGCTCGCCATGCTTGCCTTGGTCCTGGGGCTGACGTTGCTTTCACTGCTTGCGGCGGGCTACATCATGCGGTTTTTCGGGGTAACGGGCGTGAGCGTCATCACGCGCGTGGCGGGCATTGTGCTGGCCGCGCTTGCCGCACAGTATCTTCTGGACGGGCTTCGAGAAAGTGAGCTTCTGAGACCCTTAGGAGATTAGGCGCCGCCGCCAGCGGTTAGCCGCAAACCCTAGCTACGACCGCCAGACAAAGATCCGCCACCAACGAGACCACTCATCGCTCGATCAGTGGACTCTGACTTCTCTCAAATAAGGATTTAAACAGGCGCGCAGCGCTTCGTAATCGCTTGTTAGCAAGTCCTCTCCGCGCCGGGATTTTCCTTCCTGATTTTCCAGCAACCCCTTCACATATCGTTGTAGGCGTGTGAGTTCGGTACTGTTGCGCCACTCGTTCGCAGAATAGTTGAGCGAACGTAGACGGCTAGCAGGCGGCATAGGTGACTTCGGGCGCGTGTGCGGCGGTAACTGCCACATGTGCAAGCGAAAAAGAATGCGCTCCGCGCACTGCGTTAGGTTGATAACCACCTGCCCTGGATCGCCAGACAGGAAGTTCGGCGGAAAGCGATTGTCTGTCCGGTGACAGGTCGCACAGTAACGGTAGAACGTTCGCAGCGCACCGTGCTGTTGCAGACTGACTTGGAGGTCTGAATCGACCGCGCCGCCGCCTTCATCGACCCGTACACGTGGCATGCGGGCAACCTCGTCACAGCACCATTTCGTGGGCCTGAGCCCCAGGTAGGAGAACAATACCTGCATCGCTTTCGTGCCTCGGAACGGTTTGGCGGCGAATACATCGAGTCGGTTTTCGTCTACCTGGGCTATCATGTCAGCGATCGCATCATTCACCGGGGAGAAGTCGTGCATCACCGTCAACGTTGCTTCGCCGGTGAATCGATCTTCGGGTGGAAGCTGTCCGTCCGCAGTGGAGGTCTTTGGCCAGCGAAGTTGCACCTCCCTAACAACGCTTCCGTCGGGCAACCGCACGTGCAGGCCGCTGCTTCTTTCGGAGAGGGCCAGGTTCGCAGCCCAATGGTCACCGTCCGGTTTGATTCGGCCACGCGAGTGCACGAGCCCGGTCAGGAGCGTGCCATCGGTCATCGCGAGCGCGTTGACTGTCTGGCTGGCGACCCTGTCTGATTCGATCAGTACGTCCGCGACCAGGTCGAAAGCCTTACCGTCCGATCCGCCTGACATTCCGCACTCCACGCTCAGTGAGTTTCCGGCAGCGAGCGCATCTGGTCGTACAAACTCACAGACACCGTGAAAACGCTGCTGTGGCGCGTTGGTTCTAACACCTTTGTCAAACAGGTAAGCATCCAGGCGACGGAGGTCTGCTGCGGGAAGAAACTGGGACAGCCCAACAATGACGCGGTGCAAATCGCGGTCGACCGACCACGTCGTCAGGGGCAGACGAGGGGTCAAGGGATCGAGTTCTGCCGGCACCTCTGGGGATGCCAATCGCGGTACCCGATTCGCAATGTTCGGGTCTGGAATATAAAGGCCGCCGGGCCAGCGCTCCCACCAGTTGTCGGTTAACACCGGAACAAAATAGTCCCGGTAAAACCGGGCGTGCTTATCGAAGTGCGAGAACGCGCCGAGCCGGTGTTGCAGCATGGCGGTGAAAGCACCGGCGCGGCAACGAATGGCCTCGGCCCGAGATTGACTGCCACCGCATCCTTCACGCCAGAGAAGCTGATAAGCGGAGAAGAGGTTAGCCCGATCCGTGGCGCTGTCCATGGCCGCGGGCAGCGCGTACTCAGGGTTAGCCACGATCCCATAGAAGACCGGCTTTTCTTTCAGCAAGCGGGCTGCTATCAGCCGGTTGGAGTTGGTCTCATCCCACCGGGCTTGGGGGAAAATGGGTGCACCGTTTTGATGACAGCTTGTGCACAGCGCCCGATTGGCGTAACGCACCCGCGGACGGCGACCAGGTCCGTAATCTTTGACCACCTGGAACTCAAAGCGACCCGCGCTTTGATTGTAGCTGATGACCTCGATGATGTTGGACTTTTCCTGGTAGCCAAGAAACAGGCGGTCCTTTAGAAAGATGGGCCGGCGGCCGTCGGGGACTGTGGGTTCGGTATCCACGGCCAACAAAACGCGTGGGTATTTGAAGAAATCTGGCGCCGCGGCATCCCGCTGTAAAGATCGCCCGAGCGGAATAAGCACTTTCTTTAGCGTTGACACCCCGGATTGATGCTTTGGTAACTCCCGCTCGATACGTTCGATCACTCGGCTGAACGGAAATGGTATGTCATAAACCTGCTCATTGCCTTCGCGGGTCGTGAACAGGAGGTCGAACAGGGACCGCCCCGTTGGAGGGAGATCGTCACCTGGGTCGTTTGGGTCAACGACCCATGTTGCTGACTGAACGGGATCCGGCGCCACTTCGGCGAAGGAAGTTAGCGATATTGTGGACAGGGTGAGCAGTAATACCGCCCACCCACTCAGTTTGAATTGACGCACGATACGCCTCTTCGAGAAGAGACCGAATCTAGCCTCTCATTTTATTGTACATCGAGACCAGACTCGACCGCGTCCCGGCTCGCGCTTACAGCTGCGTACAGTTCCGCGCTCGCCCGTCCGGAAACCGATCGCGGCTAATGACTTGCTGGCCCTAACAGAAACCATCCGCCAGGGATTGGGCGTAAGCCTTGAGCTTTGGCTGCTGCTACACCGCGAACTGCGCACGCTCGCCCGTCTGCGGGCCATAGGCGACGGGCTCTGTGCGAGTCTGGCCGCTGATCGAGCCACCTTGGCGGGAACACGCTGACCTATTCCGCTGCTACGACGCCTTCGCCTCGGCGATAATCCATTCCCGGAACGCGGCGATGCATGACTCGTGGGCCCGTGCTTCGGGGCACACCATATAATAGGCAAACGCCACCGGCGAGGTCATCTCGAACGGTTTCACCAGGCGCCCCACCTCCAAATCATGTCCCGCCAACACACGACTTCCCAGCGCGACACCCTGGCCCTCCACGGCAGCTTGTAGGGCCAAGGCCGTGCGGTTAAAACGTAGACCACGGTTCGCGTCGACATCCGTCACGCCGGCACTGTACAGCCACATCGTCCAATCGGGCCAATAATCGTTCTGCGGCGGATAATCTGCATGCAATAACGTGTGCCAGCGCAGATCTTCGGGTGTGCATAGCGGGTGCGTTCCCTCGAGCAAGCGCGGACTACACACCGGAAACACCTCTTCGTCCATCAGGCGATCGACATGCAAACCGGGGTACTCACCGGGGCCATAGCGGAGCCCGATATCGACCGGGTCGCGAACCAGATCCACGAGGCGATTGGTTGCATCGATCCGAACGTCGATCTCGGGATGAAGCTCACGGAAACGCTCCAGGCGGGGCAACAGCCATTTGGCCGCCAACGACGGCGATACGCTGACGGTCAACGGGCGGTCGGCATCGCGCCGTCTGAACTGTTCGACAACCTCGGTAAGGCGATAGAACACCTCTTCGAGTCCCGGCAACATGGCGTGTCCTGCCTCCGTCAATATCAACGCACGATTCAACCGCTGAAATAGCCGAACGCCCAGATCCATCTCTAGCGATTTGACTTGGTGGCCGATGGCGGCCGGGGTTACATGCAGCTCGTCGGCGGCCTTGGTGAAGCTTAAGTGCCGACCCGCGGACTCGAAGGCGCGTAGGGCATTGAGCGAGGGTAATCGGTGTACCATTAGCGTTTCATCCTAGATTTTCTATTGCGACGTCTAAAAATTATCGTTTGTCAATCTACTAATTAATGCCTATTATACACAAACTTATATCGGTTTTGGGAAAAAATGTCGCAACACAACTTTATTGAGGAAATATATCATGAATGACTACGCATATCATCTCTGGAGCAGAATCGGTGGTGATCGGTTCAACCGCGGCCTTGAGTGGGGTACGTATCCCCGAACTGCGGAGTTGCTAAAGCGCTTGCTGGCTGCGTACAAGAACTCCCGGAAACGGGCCCTCGCGATCGGTGAGCTTGAGCGTTTGGGCGACCGGGAATTGGCGGATATCGGTATTAGGCGCGATCAGATTCGAGAGGTTGTCTACGGGCTCACGGCCCGCCATGAGAGCGAGCGCAAGGAAACGAAGACGGCTACCGCCCCTGTTGGTTCCACCGCTCATCCAGCCTCATGCTAGGCGCCACAACTTGACCACATGCGTGATGCGGCGAAGTTGCGCTAAACACCGCATCGCATGTGGTTGGGTCCGCACCCGACCCTCTTCCGTCTAACCACTTCCGAGGCGTTTCCCGCTGTCGGTCTCGAACAGGTGCATATGTTGGGGATCGATCGACAGGGGTAGCACCTCGCCGGATTCGAGATTTCTGACCCCCAGCAGCCGGACCGTCAGGTCAGCGCCGTCACTACCGAAGTGGCCGTGTGCCAAGGTATCGGCACCGAGTTGTTCCACCACGTCCACCCGCAGATGTGCAAGCCCGTTGCCCTCTTGGACGACTTCGAGATGCTCGGGTCGCACGCCGAGGGTTACCGCGCGGCCGGCCTGCACCGATAACCCGGTCGCAGCCAACGGTAGCTTGTCACCGCTCGCAAGCTCGATGCTGCTTCCGTCGGTGGCGATTTCGGCGGCGAGCCCATAAAGCCGGCGACAAATACCGTAGCTGGCCTCTCACGGAGCTCGATCGGTGTGCCGAGGCAAGAAACGAATGGGGTCGGCGTCGGTCAGTTTATCCGAAATTATCAGAAAAAACTGATAAAACAGAAGGACCGCAGTGGCCGAGGCAACAAGGGAAGGATGAGCCCCCGGCCGATGATGAAGCGGTAAACTATGTGGCACCGCTTGAACGACAGGTAAATACTGCAACCCGTCTCACAAAGCATAGTAATCACTTTAACCAGTATTAAAATCGTCTAGAAGAATCTGATTTAGCGCGAAATACCATGCTATTCATCGACGCCGAACGCGTTCACGCACTGCTCGACTACCCGTCTTTGGTAGAGGCGTTCGAGCAGTACCATCGCGAAGGCGTTGATGCCCTTGATGATTTATTGCTAACGCAGCCAGGGCAGACGGACAAGCCGACGCATTTCTTCATACGTGCCGCCTGGCAGCGCCAACAGGCTGTCGGTGCAAAGGTGATCACCGTCTTTCCCGACAATGAAACTAGTGGGTCTGGATTGCCATCGGTGCAGGCCGTGTACCTGCTTTTCGACGGAAAGAACGGCAAACCGACGGCCGGCATCGACGGCACCGCCATTACCTACCGCAAGACTGCCGCCGACTCCGCGCTTGGCGCAAAGTTTCTCGCTCGCGAGGATAGCCAAACCATGCTAATGGTGGGTGCGGGCGCGATGGCCCCCCACCTAATCATGGCGCATAGGGCGATACGTCCGTCGATCCAAAAGGTTTTCATTTGGAACCGTACCCCGGCACGTGCCCAGAGGTTAGCGGACACACTGACGCTCGAGGGCGTCGACGTGACCGCCACCGCAGATCTCGAAGCGACAGCGCGCGCCGCGGACCTGATCTCCTGCGCCACCATGAGTCCGACACCCTTGATTAAGGGTGAATGGCTAAAATCGGGCACACATCTGGACCTGGTCGGCGCGTTTACGACCGAGATGCGCGAGGCCGATGATGAAGCGGTGCGCCGATCGAAGATCTACGTTGATTCGCGGGCAACGACTATCGGCCATATTGGCGAGATTTCGATTCCAATAGCCGCGGGCGTGATCACAGAGGATGATATTCAGGCGGATTTTTTTGACCTCTGTGGCGGGCAACACCTCGGTCGCGAAAGTCCCGATGATATTACGTTCTTCAAGAACGGCGGCGGAGGACATCTCGATTTAATGACCGCACGCTTTCTGCTGACTCGTGCGACAGAGCACTAGCCCAAAAGTCGTGGGGCGGTCTGGAGCTCACAGCCCTCCCACACAGCGAACTAACCGATCTGTTGCCACCCACCGGTAGCCGCTCGTTCCAGTGTTACCGGCGTCCAGCGCGTTGGCTCCTCCGCTACACCCAATAGATAGCTCCTTAACTCGATCCGTTCCGGCGTTACGTCTATTAGCAAGTACTCATCGGACTCGGGCCCACCCGGCCAGAACGCCGAGAAGGCTTCCGCCCTTTCGGCCCAATAAGCTCGTCTCGCCTCGAGGCGATCGTTCAATAGGGCTTTCCCGATTACGGTCACGTAACCTCGGTTCGGGGCGTCGATATAACTCAATACGGCCCTCGCATTGCGCTTTACATGTAGCGTCTTTCGCGTATCCCGATGCGTGGCGATGACAATTCGCGTGAAGTCCTCGTCAGGCGGGAACGGACGGACGGCGCGTGAGGTGGGTTGGCCGGATTCATCACTGGTAATAAGCGAGGCGTAAACCGCTGCGCTCATCATCTGTCTTGCAACATTCAGCAGTCTCCCGATGTCAGCGCTTTGAGTCATAAGATGGATTTCCTCCAGCCATATGCCCGTGTTGGAGCTGATAGTTCGCTCAACTTATCTATATTACTGCGCACAACCCGTTGCGCACACCGCGGGTGTGCCCAGGACGTGAACCCGACACTGTTAGGATAAGGCCCATCGGTTCGAACCTTCGCAGCATCCGATCCAGCGACCATCGAATGGTCGGAAACAGCTGCGGATAGTCGTCTACGAGCCACCGAAGCCTGATTCTCCCCCCTGTTTCGGTTTATGAAAATCGGGTATACAGGTGTAACCAAGCGTTAGACCTGGGGCGATTGGAGGAGTCAACAGTGGCGTGGACCTTTGGCGTGGACGTCGGTGGTACTTTCACCGACTTCTATGCATTAAATGAGACAACCGGTGAAAGGCAGGTCGCGAAACGGCCGTCTACGCCGGACAATCCCGCACGTGCTGTTCTCTCCGGATTGCACGAACTCGCCGAGCGGCACGGCATTGATCTCGGCGATGTGCGCCGGTTGTCCCACGGTACAACGGTCGGAACGAACGCGCTGATCCAACGGCGCGGTGGTCGAGTAGCGTTGATTACCACCCGCGGTTTTCGCGACCTACTCGAGATAGGGCGCCAGACTCGCCCCCACATGTACGATCTCTACCGAGATCATCCACCACCCCTCGTACCGCGCGAACATCGTTTCGAGCTCCCGGAACGAGTAATGGCCGAGGGACGGGTCTTAGAGGCGTTGACGCCGGAAGCGGTGGCCGAGGCCGTTAGCGCTGTACGCGCGGCTGGTGCCGACTCTTGTGCCGTGTGCTTTCTGTTCGCCTATCTCAACCCGGAACACGAACATGCGGTGGCGCAGGCCTTGCAGCAAGCCGTGCCTGAACTGAATGTCTCGCTCTCGTCCGAAGTCCAACCCGAGTTCCGCGAGTACGAACGCTTTTCGACAACGGTACTAAACGCCTACATGCAACCGATAATGGCCGACTATATGGCAAAGCTGGAAGCGAGCTTGTCCCAATCGGTGCCGGCGGCAACGGTTGGTATCAATCAATCGAGTGGTGGTCTTATGTCGCCCGATCGTGCTCGCCGCTTTCCGGTACGCACCGCCCTTTCCGGGCCAGCGGCGGGGGCTGTGGGTGCCGTGCACGTTGCGCGTTCCGCCGAGCGGCCCAATGTCATCACGCTGGATATGGGCGGTACTAGTGCTGACGTCGCACTGATTCGCGATTACCGTGCCGATGTGTCGTTCAACCGCGAGGTGGCAGGTTTTCCAATACGCCTGCCGATGGTGGATATCGAAACGGTTGGTGCTGGGGGTGGTTCCATCGCCTGGTTCGACCGCGACGGTCTACTCAAGGTCGGCCCCACCAGTGCCGGCGCCGATCCCGGCCCGGCGTGTTACGGACGCGGTGGTGAAGAACCAACGGTGAGCGACGCTAATTTAGTCCTCGGTCGACTGTCGCCTCGAGGGCTACTCGGTGGCGCAATGGCCTTAGACATGGACCTCGCTCATCAGTCGTTTTCGCCGATTGCCGAGCGCCTGGACTTTTCCGTCGAACGTACCGCCCACGGGGTACTCGGTATTACCGTCGCCAACATGGTACGCGCCATCCGCACGATCTCCGTGGAACGGGGACACGATCCCCGCCAGTTTACGCTCATGGCCTTTGGCGGCGCGGGACCCCTGCATGCGCGTGACGTCGCCGCTAGCCTCGGCATCCATGAGATTTTGGTTCCGCCTGCACCCGGTATCGTGTGCGCCGAAGGTTTGATCGTCTCTGATCTAAAGGAGGACTTTGTGATCAGCCACCGCACCCGGGTCGAAGACCGGAACCGCGAGCACATCCGAAGGCATATTGCGGGACTAATCGCGGAAGCGCAGCAGTGGTTTAGGACCGAGAACGTGCCGGCCGATGGCCGAAATCTTGAGCTTAGTCTCGACATACGCTACGTCGGTCAGAATTTTGAGCTGGCGGTACCGCTTGGTGCTGCTCCAAACTTGCAGCCCGACATACTGCCCGACGCGGAGGGATTGCACGAGCGCTTTTTCGACGTGCACGAAACCGCCTATGGGTATCACAATCCGCGCGACCCCATCGAGGTAGTAAACTACCGTCTCACGGCGCGCGGTCGCCTGCACCGCTTCGAAGTGGTTAAGGATACGGTGGACGGTGTCGCGCCACCGAAGCCCATGGGAACACGGCAAGTGTATTTCGCGCCTGCGGAAGCGCTAGAAAGCAACGTATACGAACGGGTAGAGCTTCGTCCAGGCCAGACCATTGCGGGGCCGGCGATCATCGAACAGCTCGATGCTACCACGCCAATCTATCCCGGCGATCACGCCTGCCTAGACGGAGCCGGAAACATTCTTATCGCAATTTCGAAATGACGACCATGGCGACCGAACTCGACCCCATCGGTTTGGAAATTGTTTCTAACGGCCTTCGCTCCGTGACCGACGAGACCTATGTCGCGCTCATGAAGTCCGCCTACTCCACGAACATCAAGGAGCGGCATGACCACTCCACCGCCATTATGGACCCGCAGGGACGACTGGTCGTGCAGGCGGCAGAGTCTCTGCCCATTCACATAGCCTCGATGAGCGGGTTAATGAAAAGCTTGCTTGACAAATACGGCCACGACATCCGCGAAGGCGATATCTTTGTGGCTAATGATCCCCATGTGGCTGGCGGCACTCACCTACCGGACGTCAACATGGCCATGCCGGTGTTTGTCCAGGGTGAGCTGCTGGCGTTCATGTGCAATATCGCCCATCACGCGGACATCGGTGGCATGTCACCGGGCAGCATGGCAGGCGGCATGTCGGAGATCTATCAGGAGGGATTGCGCATCCCCGTCATCAAGCTCTTCCGCGAAGGCGAGCTGCAGCACGATATCCTCGACTTGCTGCTGCTCAACGTGCGCGTCCCGGCGGAGCGCCGAGGCGATTACTTTGCACAGATCGCCGCCTGTCGACTGGGTAACCGACGACTCGCCGAGGTTGTGGCGACGCATTCCCTGCCGGTCGTGCGCACCGCTTTCGACGAGATCATCCAGCGCACCGAGAATCGCTTGCGCGAAGCGATTGCTGAGATCCCCAACGGGGTATACGAGTTTGAAGACATCATGGATGGCGATGGACTTGAGACCGTCGACATTCCGATTCGGGTTCGCATAACCGTTAAAGGCAACCGTATTCAGTTTGACTTTAGTGGCACATCGAAACAGGTTCCCGGCAACATCAATGTGACCATGAATGCCACGCAGGCGAGTGTGTGTTACAGCCTTAAGGCGCTGCTCGATCCCGCGCTGCCGAACAACCAGGGCATACTAGATGTAGCGGAGATCCTGGCTGAAAAGGGGTCGATGCTTAACGGCGCGTTTCCAGCGCCGGTAGCCGCACGCGCGCATACCTGTCAGCGCATCGTCGATGTGGTGCTGGGTGCGCTCGCAAAGGCGCTACCCAATAAAGTCATAGCAGCGGCTAACGGCGCCAACACGACGGCAGTGTTCTCCGGCACCGATCCGCGCACCGGTGCCGGCTATGTCTATCTCGAAACGCTCGGCGGCGGCATGGGCGCCCGGCCCATGAAAGATGGCAGAGACGGTGTTCAGGTTCACATCACCAATACCTCAAACTTGCCGGTTGAAGCTATCGAAACGGAGTATCCGCTGCTGGTAGAAGAGTACAGTCTGGTACCGGATTCGGGCGGTGCTGGCCGTTATCGCGGCGGTACCGGACTGCGCCGTGTCGTGCGACCAGTGGCCCACACCTGTGCCTTCAACGGCGTCGGCGAACGCTTCCGACATCAACCGTGGGGACTATTCGGCGGAACCCCCGGAGCGTGCGGTCGCTTTTTCCTGCGCGATACCTTCGGCGAAAACCGACGACTTGATGACAAGCCTTCAGAGGTAGCCGTTACACCAGACGAAGCGATCATTGTCGAAACACCGGGTGCCGGAGGTTACGGAGAGCCAAGCGAACGCGACCAAGCGCAACTTGATGACGACCTACGCAGTGAGAAGTTCAGCGTTGATTACATGTGTGCCAATTATGACTTCGACGGGGGAAAGCGTAAGCGTCAACATAGGTAACCAGGAGGTTTTGTCATGGCAATAGAACATGGCCGCAGAGGAGGTCGCAGCGCGCGACGAAAGTTGCGTACGGCGACGCCCATCGTGTCAATGCCGACACTGGTTCGGGATATTCCCGTCTACGAGATCCTCAACGAGGACGGTGTGGAACTCATTCACGATGCGTCAATGAAGATCCTTGAAGAGGTCGGCATCGACTTCCGTGATGACGAATCGCTGACCATCTGGAAAGAAGCCGGGGCCGACGTGAAGGAACAACGGGTGCACATTGCACGCGAACTGCTAATGGAGTTAATAGCCAAAACACCCGATGGCTTTACGATGCACGCCCGCAATCCCGAGCGCACCGTGAAGCTCGGCGGGCGTAACACGATCTTCTGTCCCACCTACGGCTCGCCCTATGTGATCGACTTGAACAACGAACGCCGCTATTCGACTCTGGAAGACCTGAACAATTTTCACAAGCTCGCGTACCTGACGCCGAGCTTGCACATGACAGGCGGCATTACCTGTGAGCCGGTCGACATCCCAGTGCCCAAGCGTCATCTCCATATCGCCTACAGCATGCTCAAGTACTCGGACAAACCCTTTATGGGGGCGACGACGGCACGCGAACGCGCGCAAGACACGGTGGATATGGCCAAGATCGTATTCGGCAAAGACTACCTGCAGGATCATACGGTCATGACCTCGGTGATCAACTGCAACTCGCCGCTCGTGTGGGACGCCACCATGCTAGACGCGCTTAAAGTGTACGCACGTAACAATCAGGCGGTGCTCTGCTCGCCCTTCGTGCTGGCGGGCGCCAACACCCCAGCCAGTACAACCGGTGCCATTGCTCAGCTCAACGCCGAGGCGTTGGCCGGTATCGCCTTCGGTCAGCTTGTGCAACCGGGATCGCCTATGGTCTACGGTAACTTTCTGACGATTGTCTCGATGAGATCCGGTGCACCGATGTTGGGCACGCCGGAGACTTGCCAGATGAACTTCATGATTGGCCAGCTTGCCCGGAAGTATGAAGTGCCCTGGCGGTCCAGCGGCATGATAACGGGTTCCAAAGTAGTCGACGCGCAAGCGGCCTATGAATCCAACATGACCATGTTCTCGGTGCTACTGGCGGGAGCGCACTATGTGTTTCACGCCGCCGGCTGGAACGAGGCCGGCCTCTCGGCGAGCTTCGCCAAATTCGTTCTCGATGCCGAGCAAATGGCCATGTTCTACAAATTGGCAAAAGCGGTCAGCTTCGATGATTTCCAGGAATCCGTAGCGACGGTACGTGAGGTGGGGCCCGGCGGCCATTACCTTGGCACCGCACACACGCAGGAACATTTTCAAACCGCGTTCTTTATGCCCGATCTGCTCGACAATAACAATTACGAGCAGTGGCTCGCGGAGGGTGGCACCGATACCAATACGAGGGGGCTTGCTGCTGCAAGAGCGATGCTGGAGCGCTACGAGGAGCCGAGCCTCGACCCCGCCATCGACGAAGCGTTACGTGAGTTCGTTGCCAAACGCGAACGCGAACTTCCCGACGAGATTAGATAGGACGAGGTAAACATGCGCTTCCAAGGCAAATCGGTGGTCGTGACCGGTGGGGCCAGCGGTATCGGTCGCGCAATTGCCGAACGTTTCGGAGCAGAAGGGGCGACCGTGATTGTTGCCGATATCAACAGCGAAGCAGCACAGGACACAGTGGACGCGATTTCTGCAAAGGGTGGCCGGGCGCTTCCTGTCAACGTCGATGTACGCGATCCGAAGAGCGTAGAAGACATGGTCGCGACCGCCGTCGATACTAACGATGGTCTGAATGTGATCGTGAACAGTGCTGCAATTCCCCACGTTGCAAAAATCCTCGATATCAGCTTCGAGACCTGGAGCGAAGTCCTCGCGGTAAATCTTACCGGGACATTCCTTTGTGCCCAGGCAGCGGCCCGACATATGGTGGGGACAGACAGCGGCCGCATCATCAACCTTGCGTCCGTCAACGGCCAACGCGCCATTACGGGTCGCGGTGCCTATACCGCATCCAAAGGCGGCGTCATCATGCTGACACGGATCATGGCAGCCGAACTTGGCCCCACCGGTGTCACCGTAAACGCGATCGCGCCGGGTCCCGTGGATACACCAATGGTTATGGAAATGCACACCCCGGCCACGCGTGAAGCTTGGCACCGTGCTTTACCTATCAAGCGCTATGCGCGCCCGGAAGAAGTTGCCCACGCGGCGGTGTTTCTCGCTTCTGATGAAGCGCAGTACATCACCGGCCATGTGCTCAATGTCGACGGCGGCTTCGACGCCGCCGGGCTTCTGTTCGACTTGTAAGCACGACGGGTTCTGATCCGATGGCCCGACGAACAACAGGCAGCACGACCCGACGTCGCTTCGGTGAGCGCGCGGGCGAACCCTTTACGTTCTTGTTCGACCAACGCCCGGTGGAAGCCTGGCCCGGCGAGAGCGTGGCTGCTGCCTTGCTTGCCGCCGACGAAGTCGATCTACGTACAGGCGAAGACGGCGGCGCGCGTGGCGTGTTGTGCAGTATCGGGGTTTGCTGGGAGTGTCGCTGTGTGATCGACGGGCGCCCCAACACTCGCGCCTGTATGACCGAGGCGCGTCCTGGTATGCAGGTTCAACGCCAGCAAGGGCTCTCGTGATAGGCCCGCGTGTTGTCATCGTCGGTGCGGGCCCGGCCGGGTTAATGGCTGCATGCGAGGCGCACAACCGTGGCGCACACGTGACACTGGTGGACGAAGCACCGTGGCCAGGTGGTCAGATCTATCGTCAGGCGGCCCCGGAACTCGGCGCTTCTAGGGTTGGGCTCGCCAGCGAGAGAAAACGCAAACAATCCATTCTTGAGGCTTTCGCACGCGTCGTCAACGACATCGACTATCGCGCTAACGCCACCGCCTACGCCGTGTACCCGGGGCCCGAGGTGCATATCGCCCAAGACGACCGGGCGGAAGTCGTAAAGTCCGACGCCCTGATTCTGGCAACCGGTCTGAGTGAACGGGCTGTCCCTTTTCCCGGCTGGACACTGCCGGGCGTGTTGTACGCCGGTGGTACCCAGGCCTTGATGAAGGCACACCAGGTGCGTGCCGGCGATAACGTTGTCATCGCGGGGACCGGTCCCCTGCCGATTGCCCTTGGTGCGCAACTGGTAGAGGCCGGCGCCAAGATCCATTGCATTGCGCTGTTGCACCCGTTGCGACGCATGGCCGTTAGGCCATTGGCACTGTGGGCGGGCCGATCGGTCGTGCGTGAAGGGTTTGAATATCTCAGGATCCTTAAGCGCGCAGGTGTTGAACTGCTTGAAGGATGGATACCGTTGCGCGCTGATGGGTCGCAACGCGTAGAGCACGTCACGCTTGCGCGCCACGATGGTAACGGTCGACCCGTGTCTACAAGCGAGCGACGTATCGGTTGCGATTTACTTGCGATTAACTTTGGCTTCACCGCCAACAGTGAGCTCGTGCGAATGGCGGGTGCCAAACTCGAGTACCATCCCGAGCGAGGCGGCTGGATACCGCTGGCGGATCGCTTCTGCCGCACATCGGTAGACGGTGTATTGGTCGCCGGCGATGGCGCCGGTCTACGTGGCGCTTGGGTCGCCGCTGCAGAGGGGCGAATTGCCGGCGCCGCTGCGGTTGAGAGTGCACGCCAAGGCAATCTCGACACGCTATCTCGGGAGGTCGCGCCCGCATTTGCCGAACGCAAGCGGCATACGAAGTTTCAGCTAGCCGTGGGTGAGACCTTGCGCCTGCCGCCGCCGGTATGGTCATGGGCTGACGACGATACTGTCATTTGCCGCTGCGAAGGTGTCACACGCAAACGCCTGCAGCAGGCGATTGCAGACGGCCATGTCACGCTTGACGCAATAAAACGCAATACACGCGCCGGCATGGGATGGTGTGGCGGCCGCACCTGTTTGCAGACGATAGCCGCATTGACGGCAGAGGGACACCCATCGCCCGCAACACTACCGATGACGCCGCGTCCACTCGCCAGACCGGTGCAAATTGGCACCATCGCCGAATGTCGCGAGCAAACACGGATCGATAGCTCCACATCGGTTTTTGAACAAAAAGATTACGCGCATTCATGACCATCAAGAACACTGACATACTTATTATTGGCGCCGGTGCTTATGGGTTGTCGGCTGCGTGGTGGATGGCACAGCGGCGCAACGACAGCCGCATTCTCGTATTGGATGCCCAGGATTTTGCCGCCGGCGGCACCGGACGAAATCTAGCCAGCATGCGCATGCAGTGGGGACTCGAATTCAATATAAGGCTGAGTCAGGAAAGCATTGCGTTCTTTGAAGAGACGGAGGAACACCTCGATTACCCAGGTGGCATCGATTTGAAGCAAGAAGGGTATTTGCTGCTTGCCCATGACGAGAGGATGTTGCAAAACTTGCGCGACAGCCGGCACGTACACGAGCAATTCGACGTTCCTAGCGAAATCCTGAGTCCGGAGGAGTGTCTAAAGATCGTACCGACCCTGAATCCAGACGGCATTCTGGGTGGTTCCTTTTGCCCCAAGGATGGCACGGCCTCTCCCTTCCTTTGGTTGGATGCCTTGCTGCGCGCCTGTCGGCGCGCGGGTGTCTACGTCAACTTCGATACGCGTGTCTTGTCCATCGTGCCCCAAGGGGATGGCTTCCAGGTCCAGACCGTCGTCGGCTCGGTGCACGCTGACAAGGTGCTGATCTGCACGGATTGGCAAGCACCAGAGCTTTTGCAGCCATTGGGTGTTGATCTACCTATTAGTGGTATGCCCAAGGAGGCGCTGGTCACGGAGCCTTGGGAGCGCGTCGTCGGCCCGGTAGTGATCTCATTCAAGACTGATATTGCGGTCAGTCAACTGGCACGGGGTTCGATTCTGGCCTACACCACCCGAGAGCGGCCACAGGACGAGGACTTTAGTTCGACACCGGAATATCTCCCCTACTGTGCCCGCAAGTTTGTCGACCTCTTACCTACGTTGTCCCACCTCAATGTCCTTCGCACATGGGCAGGAATGATCAGTCAAACTCCAGACATGCAAGCGGTGCTCGGTGAGACAGAAGTTCCCAACGTGTTCGTTGCCGTCTCTGCTTACAAGGGTTTTATGACCTCTCCCGCCGTGGGTCGAATCATGGCCGAAATCGTGTTCGACGGGCATTCCGACCATCCTGCGGTCGCGCCATTACATCCAAAACGGTTTGCGACCGGCGATCTCGTCCCGGAACCGTTGACGGTCTAGGCGATTCCTGGAAAGTTTTAACATGCCATCTTCTTGAGTCTGAAATGCAAACTACACCAGATAAAGACCAAACGGGAGAGACTTTGAACTATCCACCTGGGATCGCCTATATCAATGGTCGCTTTTGTCCGATTGCGGAGGCAAAGATATCGATTCTCGATTGGGGCTTTCTCCGCTCGGACGCGACTTATGATGTGGTACATGTGTGGCAAGGTCGGTTCTTTCGTCTCGATAAGCATCTCGATCGCTTCTTGAGCTCCATTGCAAGGTTGCGACTCACCCTGCCCTTCGACCGCGAGGAACTCACGCGCACGCTTAAGGAATGCGTACGCCGCTCGGGTCTGCGCGATGCTTATGTGGAGATGATATGCACACGCGGCATGTCACCGACCTTCAGTCGTGACCCGCGCGACGCGATCAACCAATTTATCGCGTTCGTGATTCCGTTCAGTTGGATTGCAAACGAGGAGCAACGGAAACGCGGTTTGAACCTGGTGGTAAGTAGTGTTCGCCGTATTCCGCCGGAGTCCGTCGACCCCAGAGTGAAGAACTATCACTGGCTCGACTTCATCCAAGCCATGTTCGAGGCCTACGATCGCGATGCCGAAAACGTTGTGCTGCTTGATGTGAACAATAACGTCACTGAAGGGCCTGGCTTCAATCTGTTTATCATTAAAAACGGTGAGCTGACGACGCCGGTGCGCGGTGTCCTGGAAGGCATCACGCGCGGTACCGTGTTGGACCTTTGTGCCGAGCTCAACATTCCTGCGACGGCGGAATTGCTTTCCGCCGACGCGCTACGCGATGCCGACGAAGTGTTTATCACCTCTACCGCCGGCGGCATCATGCCGGTCAGCCGGATCGACAATGTCGCCATCGGCAATGGCCAGCCCGGCCCATTCACAAAGCGACTGACAGACCTTTACTGGCAGAAGCACAGCGATCCCGATTGGACAACGGCAGTTGATTGACGAAAGGCATGGAGAGATTCGAACAGCAGGAAAGCTGGAATCCTGTTCCGTACGGTTGTCGTGTGGATCGCCCGAACGGCTCAAGGTCCCCCCAGATTTCCCCACCCGAGGGTGCGCTCTATGCGAATGGCGATGACAGGGAGTCGTTCGATACGCATCGCGTCGAGCTGGCGATAACGCGCGCGTAGCCGCGCCTGCGCCTCGTCGTGCTCTTCTCCCGACTCGAGCACCTCGGCCCGCCCCCGCACCATCACCCAGCCTAGCTGACTCCAATCCTCGTCGTAACGGTCCACGACGAGAGCGACGAATGGATTCTCCCGAATGTTCGAAATCCGCTTGAGTGGTCCGCCCGGGTCCCGTTTCGCTTTCTCGTCGATGGTGAAGTACACGCTGTCCTCACCGAGCGCGTAGCAGATGGGAACCACATGGGGCCGCCCGGCACCGTCCGCCGTGGCGAGCCGAGCGACCCGATGCGCATCTAGAAACCGACGCTGTTCGTCCGTTAGCATGAGTCTCCCGCCGTCTATCGAGTCGAAGGAGATACTACCATGGACGTCAGAATGGCCATTCCAACCCGCGGCCCTCTGACTACACCAGAGTGTGTGCAGGCCTTGGCCAAGCGGGCCGAGGGGAAGCAACTCGGCGAAGACTGGTGACAGAACGGCGGCCAGAAGAATATCCCCAGTGATCCTGATCGGGCAAAATGTCTTGATCCAGTTTTGTCATCGGCTCGTACCTGCCGGTAGCTCCGAGCAAGCGTAGCCTCGGTGACGGCTAAGTTCGATATGGATGTTCGACTCTCAGATGCATGCACGACACGAATATCTGTCGGATCGATTCACCCGTAGGTTCGATTTGACACGCTTTGTATCGTCCTGACCGCGAGGAGCCCATGAAATGAAGATCGGCGTCTACATCTTTCCCACCGATTACGCAATCCCCATCGTTGATCTCGCACGCGCGCTGGAGGAGCGCGGCTTCGAGTCGCTATTTGTGCCCGAGCACACGCATATTCCGGCCAGCCGCCGCACGCCTTGGCCGGGCGGAGGACCGCTGCCAAAAGCATACTCCCACACTCTCGATCCGTTCATCGGCCTGTCGGCCGTTGCGGCGGTGACGGAGACCCTTCGCATCGGCACCGGAATCTGTCTACTTACCGAACGCGATCCCATCGTGACGGCCAAGGAAGTCGCGAGCATCGACTTAGTCTCGAACGGCCGGTTCGAGTTCGGCATCGGCGCGGGTTGGAATGCGGAGGAGATGGAGAACCATGGCACGGTGTTCGAGACCCGCTTCCGGGTGATGGTCGACCGTGCCAAGGCCATGAAGGCGATATGGATCCAGGAAGAGGCGAGCTACGATGGTGAGTTCACGAAGCTCGAGGGTATTTGGTCGTGGCCGAAGTCGGTACAAAAACCGCATCCACCCATCTTGCTCGGAGGGGAGACCAAGTACACTCTGCGTCGGGTCGCGGACTTCTGCGACGGTTGGTTCCCGCGCGGGGGTAACTTTGTCGATCCACAGGCGGAGATGGCGAGACTCAAAGGCTACGCGGACGAGGTCGGTCGCGACCCGAGCACGATCTCGGTCACCGTATTCGGGGCAGCACCCGAAAAAGAGTACCTGGAGCGGTGCAAAGCGGCAGGCGTTACCCGCGTGCTGTTCGGTCTCCAGTCGGAGGGACGGGAAAAAGTGTTGCCGCTCCTCGACAAGTACATGGCTTTCTTTGATTGATCTGTCATGCCTATTTGATCCCGACCAAACCTTCGTAACAGTCTTTCCGAGATTTGCTGGGGCCAGGGCTCGGAGTTTCGTTTCAGCGCAATAGGCCGGCGCGCGTGCCAATAATCCACTGAGTAGTGGGGAATGGTTGTTGCATGAAGAATTCAGCGACCACTGATGAGAGCCCAACGGTCAACAGGTTAGTCGTGACACTCGTTTAACTTCCTGCGCTCACTCCGGCAATCCCGCCACGCGAAGGTCGTCGAGATAGGGTTTAAGCCCACCCGGCTCCTTCGTCGGCATGGTCTTTTCCAGATAGCTCAAGGAGAGGTCCGGCTTTTGTCGCAGTGCCTCATCGACCGCAGCGCGCGCGTCCTCGCTTTGGCCCAGATTACCGAGTGCCGAGGCGAGAGTCGCATGCGGCCAGTATCCGGTGTCCCGCGGATCGCGCATGGTCCTTCGGGCCCAATCGGCCGCCGCCTCATACTCCCGTAGGAGAATGCAGGTCAGCGAGTGGACGACTGTGAAGGCCCACGTTAGCGGATCACGCGGGCTTAAGCGCATCGCGTTTTTTTGCATTTTTGCCGCTTCCTCGAGCTGGCCGGAAAGCGTCAACACAAATCCAAGGCCATGATATGCCAGGGCAAAGTTGGGATTGAGGGTAAGCGACGTCTTGAGCTCGGCGATCGACTCATCGTGCTCGCCCTGCATCATATAAGCTCGCCCCAGCGCGAAGTGGCCCATCGGGTCCTTATCGTCTAAGGCAAGAGCTTTTTTCGCCGCTGTCACGGCCGCGGCCAGACTCTCGTCCGGCGCTTCTGCGTAGCCCATGATGACGTTGACATAGTGTGCATAGGATTCGTGGGCATAGGCGGTAGCGAATCGCGGGTCCAGCTCCTGCGCGCGCCGGAACAGGCGGCGGGCTTCGATGTTGTCGTCCTTCGCGAAACTCAACATGTGCCACAGCCCCCGTTGATAAGTTTCCCACGCATCAAGATTCTCCGGCGGCTTACGCAGTGCCCGATCGCGTTCCGCCGCACCGACCTCGGGCTCGACCGCGGCGGCGATGGTCTGCGTCATCTCGTCCTGAAGGTCGAAAATATCCTTAGGCTCTCGGTCGTAACGCTCCGCCCAGACATGGTGACCGGTCGTCGCATCGATAAGCTGTGCCGATATACGCATGCGGTTTCCGGCTGTTCGCACGCTGCCTTCCAGCACGTAGCGCACGCCAAGCTCGCTCGCGACTTGTTTTACTTCAACGGCTCGACCCTTATAGGTGAATGTGCTGTTGCGCGCGATGACGAACAACCAACGGATCTTCGACAACGCAGTGATCAGGTCCTCGGTTATTCCGTCGGCGAAGTATTCCTGCTCGGGATCGCCGCTCATGTTGTCGAACGGCAACACAGCAATGGAGCGTTTATCGGGAA